>DAISYI010000071.1:0-2147 GCA_036825385.1 Lachnospiraceae bacterium
ATCATATGAATAAAGAGCATTGGATTTCAATTTTCTTGGACGGAACGGTGGAGTTCGAGGAAGTGTGCGATTTGGTGGATGAGAGTTTTGAGGGGACGAAAAAATAATTATTTAAAGGGAGAAAAAAATGGATGAAAAGAAAAGTTTAAAGGAACAACTTACTTCAGCGGTAAAGATGGGAGCTTCTAAGGTTAATAAAGATGACATTAAAAAGGCTGCATCAGATGCAAGTTTTATTCTTTCTGAAAAGGCAACCGATTTAAAAGAAGCAGCTAAGAATACAAAGGAAGACATTACAAATAAGCTAACTGAGCTGGATCGTATGCTGGAAGAAGAGTTAAATAACTACAACGAAGCATATACATTGATGAGTGATAAGGGGCTTCAGTTATTTATTGAGAGAAAGTTAGCTGTAGAAGTTATCAATGACGTAGAAAACTTGGTTAATAGTATTTCAAATCACCCAAAAGAATTTGATGCTGATTTTGAAGAGATTAATATAGATAAAAAAGAATTTACAGATACCTGTACATTTGCTGATAGAGAATTAAAAGAAGCAAGAAAGGCTGCTAGTTCGGCCGGTGCAGGACTGGCTGGTGCTGCAGCTGTTGGAATGATGGGACCAACAGTTGCAATGTGGGTAGCAACGACATTTGGTACGGCTTCTACTGGAGCAGCTATTAGTACGTTATCTGGTGCGGCAATGAATAGTGCGGCATTGGCGTGGCTTGGTGGAGGTGCTCTTACAGCCGGTGGAACTGGAATGGCTGGTGGTAGCGCATTGCTTGCAATGGCCGGACCTGTGGGGTGGACAATTGCAGGTGCAACTCTTTTAACGTCTATTGTTTTGTTTTCAAAGAGTAAGATGAAACTTAATAAAGAGAAGAATGAAGAGATTCTGTCTATCAAGAAGAATACAGAGGTTGTTAATGAACTTGGATTAAAACTTGATGTGATATTTAGAAATACGGTTTCAACTAGAGAGGGGTTGAAATCAGTATATACAAGCAATATCGGAACATTTGCTGGTGATTATTCAACGTTTGATTCTGAAACCAAGGCAAAATTGGGTGCTATGGTGAATCAGACAAAGGCACTTTCAAAGTTGTTTAAAGAGACTGTTAATTAAGGCGGTTTTAATAGTATGTATGATGATGTTTTAGAACAGGCTAAAGAAGTTGTTTTTGAGAAGTTAAAAGAGTCTCCTTTGAAAATTGATGTTAGTGAAATATTAAATCAGTTTGAAAGAGTACAACATGCTCTTTTGAATATGATCAACTCGGATGACAAGGATTTTAATCTAAAGATTAAAACTGGAACTATTCTGATTATGTCAATCTATGGCAAGTCTATTCAAGGTAAATCTATAAAGGCTTTTTCTAAAAATGACTGGAAAGATGTTTATGAAAATGTTGTAGATTATGCTGTCATAATGGATGATGAGGAATATTCGAAACTTGTCTTCTTGTTATATGCTGAATATATAGATGCATCAGTTGAAGTGATTTCTTCAGTTGCATCTGAAGATACGGTCTGCGATATTCATTCGCTGGCAGATGAAATCAGGTTAAAAGCGGAGCTTTTTGAGAAGGATGAAATTACTGAGGTTCAGTATGTTGAGGATTGCCTATGGATATCTTTGGAGGCGATTATCAAGATAATCTCTGCCACTGTATCTGCAGCTGTTGGTAAGATTTCTTCTGAGGAATATGCAAAGTTAGCAGAAGTGATTCCTGTATTTGCGTTCCAAGTTGCTCGATTTACTGTTTATAAGAAAGAGTCTGTTTTATTGGATGAATACCTTGACGAACAGAAGACTTTGGATGAAGATTTGGAGGAAATGTTTAAGAAATTTTCTGATGAAATCATGGTTGAGGCGGACAGAATGTACGCAGTAATTAACAATGCTTTTGACTGTGATGTGAGACAGTCACTTCAGAATTCGATTGAATTGGCTCGAACGGTTGGTGTTGATGATTCGGATATACTGAATGATGAAAATGATGTAGATGATTTCTTTATGGGATAGTGGTTAGTAAGAGTTGATTTTTCCAAATCAACTCTTTTTAATCTTGATAATATCACGATACCGTGATATTATCATTGTAGGAGGTGGTTAAATGCCAGTAATTTCTAGGTTTTATGGG
>DAISYI010000071.1:2157-2587 GCA_036825385.1 Lachnospiraceae bacterium
TATCTTCTAGGAGGAAAACTAGTGATGAAATAGGCCAAGAAGGTGAACAAAAGATTTTAAATGATTTAAAGTCGTTGAATTTTTGGGGAAATACTGGGTATACACTTAGAAATTTATATATTCCAAGACCTGATGGAAAGTTCGCTGAAATTGATTTGTTGTATATTACACAAAAGGGAATTTTTGTAATTGAAAGTAAAAACTTCTCTGGATACTTGTTTGGCGATGAAAACCAAAAACAATGGACAACAACTTTATATAGTCGTAGTGAGAGGAGAGTAAAGAAGTATAAATTTTACAATCCTATTTGGCAAAATAACTCACATATAAAGGCGCTACATGATTATTTAGGTGAGGTATATGTTTATTTTGTGATTGTATTTGGAAATGGCTGTGAGTTTAAACGGCTGAATTATGATTCTGACAAAGT
>DAISYI010000071.1:2700-8260 GCA_036825385.1 Lachnospiraceae bacterium
ATAAAAAGTGAAAGGTCGAATGCTTGCCCTTTGTGCAATGGTAAACTTGTTCTTAGAACAGCTAGAAAAGGAGCGAGAGCAGGTCAACAATTTTATGGATGTTCTAATTATCCGAAATGCAAGTATATAAAGAATATTTATTGAGCTGTGGAATAACTATGTAAAACATAGGATATTTACACCTCAGGGAGGATATTATGTTTGGGAATGCAAAGAGTAATGAATCTGGTTTTTGTGCGGTGCGTGGAAGTGTTCTGGAGCAGAAGGTGGATGCTATCGTAAATGCTGCGAACAATTCGCTTTTGGGCGGAGGCGGAGTAGATGGCGCGATTCATGCGGCGGCTGGACCTGAACTTTTGGTGGAGTGCAGAGCACTTCACGGATGCGAGACAGGGAATGCAAAGATAACAGGTTCACATCAGATTAAGAATGCAAAGTATATCATTCATACGGTTGGACCGGTGTATTCTGGAAGAAGGGAAGATGCGCTGAGATTGGCTTCATGCTATCAGAGAAGTTTGGATCTTGCAATGGAGAATAAATGTCATAGCGTGGCCTTTCCGGGGATTTCGACTGGTGTATATGGATATCCAATTTATGATGCTGCGGAGATTGCGATTGAAGCTGTGGGACAGTGGATTTGCGAACATAGCGATTATGAGATGAAGGTGATTTTCTGCTGTTTTAGAGAAGAAGAGATGAAGGCTTATGAGGATTTGCTGTAAAGTGACGAAGAAAAAGCAAGTTAAGACCTTTTTCGTCACACCAGCCCAGTGCTACAGCGTCCTAAACTACACCAGCACAAAAGCATAGTTTTATGTTATAATCTTCCAGGGTTTATCCCAAAACAAACAAAAAACACATACTAGAAGGGGATTAAAAATGACTAGAAATTTAACTAAAGCAAAACTAATTGTGCTTACAGGTATGATGACTGCAATTATCGCAGTTCTTTCGATTGTACAGATTCCGATGCCGACGGGAGTGCCTATTACACTTCAGACATTTGCGGTGGCACTTTCAGGATACGTGCTCGGGCCATGGATGGGAGCAGCAACAGCGCTTCTCTACATGCTTCTCGGTCTTGTCGGAATTCCAGTATTCTCAGGATTCACTGCAGGACCAGGAGTACTCTTCGGTGTGACAGGCGGATTCATCTGGGGATTCATACTTATGGCGACACTCTGTGGAATCGGAGCCAGAATGAAAGATACTACAGCAGGCTTCGTATTAGCGATTGCATTCGGAGTTCTCGGACTTCTGACATGTCACTTACTTGGAGTATTGCAGTTTAGCATGGTTACGAAGAACAGCATTCCAGCATCAATCTTAATGGTATCTGTACCTTATCTCATTAAGGATGTAGCTTCCGTAATTGGTGCAAATCTCGTAGGAATGGCTGTGAGAAAAGCACTTAAAGCAGCAGGTGTACTTGAAGACTAAGCTTGCTCTATTAGAACTTGATAAAAGACATAAAAGACGAAACAAAACAAAAAGCAAGCCGATCGATTTGATTTGCTTGCTTTTTGTTATGGTAAACCTATATCACAAAATATGCATTTCGCCTTTATTTATTGGCTTTTATATATTATACTTTAGAAGTTATTGATATAGAATAAACAGAACGAAGGAAGTGTCGTTTATGAGAATAGGACAAGGATATGATGTCCATAAATTAGTGGAAGGAAGAGATTTGATTCTCGGTGGTGTGAAGATACCATATGAGAAAGGTCTTCTCGGACATTCCGATGCAGATGTGCTTCTGCACGCGATTATGGATGCAATTTTGGGAGCGGCAGCTCTCGGGGATATCGGGTTACATTTCCCAGATACAGACGAAAAATTTAAAGGAGCTAACTCGCTTGAACTCTTAAAACATGTAGGCGAGCTCATAGAGAAGGAAGGTTACATCATCTCAAATATTGATGCGACCGTTATCGCACAGGCACCGAAACTCAGACCTTATATAGATGATATGAGAAAAAACATAGCCGATACACTTGCTCTTCCTATAGAGTGTGTCAATGTAAAAGCGACTACAGAAGAACACCTCGGCTTCACAGGTAGAGGAGAAGGGATCTCTTCAAATGCTATCTGTTTGCTTGAGTCATTCTACGAAAGCTCAAGAATGGCATATGATACGGCTAGAAATTCTTCTGACGGCGGTTGTGGCGCCTGTCCGGGCTGTTCGAAGAGAATGTCGTAATTGCGGCTACTAGAAGGAACAGCAACTTATAGACAGAAGATTAAAGCCACAAGCTTTTTCAGAAAAAAATAAGATAGAAGGAATCAATCATGATTGAAATTTACAATACACTTACAAAGAAGAAAGAAGAATTCAAACCAATCGAAGATGGAAAGGTTTCAATGTATGTCTGCGGACCTACAGTTTATAACTTCATCCACATCGGAAATGCTAGACCTATGATTGTCTTCGATACAGTTAGAAGATACCTTGAATACAAGGGTTACGACGTATCTTACGTTTCAAACTTCACTGACGTAGATGACAAAATCATCAAAGCTGCAATCGAAGAGGGAACAACAGCTACAGAGATTTCTGAGAGATACATCAAAGAATGCAAGCACGACATGGCTGGAATGAACATCGAGCCTGCTACTAAGAATCCAAAGGCGACTGAAGAAATCGATGGAATGATCGATATGATTCAGACTCTTATCGACAAGGGTTATGCTTACGTTTCAGAAGATGGAACAGTTTACTATAGAACTAAGAAATTCGATGGCTATGGAAAGCTCAGCCACAAGAACATCGAAGACCTCGAAGGTGGTCATAGAGATATTAAAGTAACAGGTGCTGAACAGAAAGAAGACGAGCTCGACTTCGTACTCTGGAAGCCAAAGAAGGAAGGCGAACCTTTCTGGACATCACCATGGTGCGACGGCCGTCCAGGTTGGCACATTGAGTGCTCTGTAATGAGCAAGAAGTACCTCGGTACTACAATCGACATTCACGCTGGTGGAGAGGACCTCGTATTCCCACATCACGAGAACGAAATTGCACAGTCAGAAGCAGCTTCTGGCGAACCATTCGCAAACTACTGGATGCACAACGCATTCCTTAACATTAACAACAAGAAGATGTCGAAGTCACTCGGAAACTTCTTTACAGTTAGAGAGATTTCAGAGAAATACGATCTCGCAGTACTTCGTTTCTTCATGCTTCAGGCGCACTACAGAAACCCATTAAACTTCTCAGCTGACCTCATGGAATCAGCAAAGAATTCACTTGAGAGAATCAGAAACTGTGCCGATAGAATGGCAGATCTCGTAGCTTCATATTCTGAAAAAACAGAAAGCGCAACTGAGGATAAGATCGCTATTCAGGAGAAGCTCTTCGGTTTCAGAGAAGAATTCGAGAATGCTATGAACGATGACTTTAATACAGCAGATGCTATTTCTGCAGTATTCAATCTCGTAAGCTACTTAAATACAGAAATTACATCAGACCTTTCTTACGATATTGTAAAGGAAGCATACGATGAGCTTATGGAACTCACAACAGTTCTCGGTCTCAAAGTCGAGAGAGAAGAAGAGAACCTCGACACAGAAATCGAAGCTCTCATTCAGGCTCGTCAGGATGCTAGAAAAGCAAAAGATTTTGCAAAGGCTGATGAAATCAGAGATAAGCTTAAAGACATGGGTATCGAACTTTTAGATACTAGAGAAGGTGTTAAGTGGAAGAGAATTTAAATCAGAGAATACTTGGGTCATTTGGTTTAGAGGAAAAAGACATCCGTACTTTTTCCCCTCTGGCACTAGCTTTTATAGGTGATGGTGTATATGAAATCGTGGTGAGAACGCTTATTGTCGGTATGGGTAACCGTTCACCACACAAACTTCACCTCGATTCTGCGAAAATCGTAAAGGCGAAGAGCCAGTCGAAATCGATTGATTATATATATGACTCCCTCACTGAAGAGGAGCAGAATGTATATCGCAGAGGGAAAAACGCGAATTCACCAACTAAAGCGAAGAACGCGTCGCTCGGTGATTATAGAAAAGCGACAGGCTATGAAGCATTACTGGGTTATCTATATTTAAAAGGCGAAGATGAGAGAATTCTCGAAATCGTGAAAAAGGGATTGGAAGTCTTAAACGTAAAATAGTTAGAGGTATAAAATGAGAGATAGTGAATCAGTAATTGAAGGAAGAAATGCCGTCGTTGAAGCATTTAGATCAGGAAAGACTATTGATAGAGTTTTCCTTCTCGATGGAATTAGAGATGCATCAATCTCTACAATTCTTAGAGAAGCAAAGAAGCAGGGAACAGTAGTAGATTTCGTGCAGAAGTCTCGCCTCGATGAGATGTGTCCTGGTGACAGACATCAGGGTGTAATCGCATTTATGGCGGCTTACACATATTCAACAGTCGATGAAATTCTTGAAAGTGCATATGCAAAAAATGAGGATCCATTTATTATTGTTTTAGATGAAATTGAGGATCCACATAACCTCGGAGCTATCATCCGTTCAGCAAACTGCGCTGGTGCACATGGTGTCATCATTCCTAAGCGTCACGGTGTAGGGCTTACAGCTACAGTTGCAAAGGCTTCAGCAGGTGCAATCAATTACACACCTGTAGCAAAGGTTACAAACATCACACGTACAATGCAGGATTTGAAGAAGAAAGGTCTCTGGTTTGTGTGTGCTGACATGGGTGGAACTCCTATGTACGACCTTAACCTTACAGGTCCTATCGGACTCGTTATCGGAAATGAAGGAAAGGGTGTATCTACACTTGTAAAAAGAGAGTGCGATATGATTGGTTCAATTCCTCTTAACGGAGATATCGAATCACTTAACGCTTCAGTTGCTTGTGGTGTACTTTCATACGAAATCGTTCGTCAGAGAATGGTAAAGGGCAAATAAATATGAGTCTTAGTAATCAGTCAGATGAGAAACTGGTTAGTTTAGCAAAAGAAAATGATAAAGAGGCTACAGACACTTTACTTCTCCGTTATACGGAGATAGTAAAGCGCCTGGCAGGCTCTTATTTTCTTATTGGGGGAGAAACAGATGATCTCGTTCAGGAAGGCCTCCTCGGTGTTTTGGATGCAATCAAATCCTATGATAGCGAGAAGATGGACAGATTCTATCCGTTTGCAAAGCTTTGTATCAATAGAAAGATGATTAAGCTTATAGATTCTTCCAATGAGAAAAAGTATAGCCCGCTAAACTCGGCTATATCACTCGACATTGAGAAGGATAGTATTAATGACTATCTTCTGGATGAGTTTATGGATCCAGAGAGACTTCTTCTCGACAAGGAGAATGAAGAACTCGTTCGAGAGATGATTCTAAAGATATTATCCCCATTTGAGCAGCAGGTTTTTTCCCAGATGATACTCGGATATGACTATATTCAGATAGCAGATTTCCTCGATAAGTCCCCTAAGTCTATCGACAATGCTATGCAACGTATCAGAAATAAGGTAAAAAGCCTCCGTAGTTAATAGGTTGTGGTACATTTTCTACAAAAAAATAAACTAATTCTTTAGAATTATTATATACTTGACAAAAAACCTACAAACTACTT
>DAISYI010000072.1:0-2040 GCA_036825385.1 Lachnospiraceae bacterium
TATATCATTTTGATATAAAGATCTTTTTGTATCATCTTAACTTAATGACATTGGTCATCACCCATTTATACACGTTGATTATTCTTTCATAACATTCATCAACAGATATATCTCCCAAATGGAATTTATATTCTATTTCCTTCAAAATCAAATACACTTCTTTATACGAAAAAAGAAGCTTATCTATTTCATTTATTTTAAAATCAGGAACAGTAATACGTCTTGCTTCTTGAATCAACGCCAAACCAGTTTGTGAATAACCATTTTTTGCAAATATACACCGAGAACGCATGTCCAACAATAACCGCGTCATCAGCTTATTAGTATTGATTCTTTCTACTTCCGATATTGCTTTTAGACTCTCATCATAATTATGTTCTTCTATCAAGAAGATGATTCTCTCACATTTTTCCCAGATTTTATATTCAGAGTTTTGTAGATAGTCTTCATATAAATCAGAAACCACTCCAAGTCTTTCCATCAAGCGATTTCTTTTCATATAGTCCGGTAAAGTTTTACCATTTAAAACAGAATAAAACGACACTTCACCATATAATCCTCTAGCAACAGCTTTTTTATCTGCCCCTTTACGTTTTATTTCTGAACTTAAACAGTCTGAGTATCTTATGTTGTCCTTCATGTTCGTATCCCCTTTTCAAGTTAAAGTATCTAGCTATTTTCTCAACATTATAACACTTTCACACTCTAAAAAAACAAGCTTTAGTCACTTCATATGACTAAAGCTTGTTTATTAGCTTTTATATAAAAAACTGTTTTTTCCCTGTTCTTTTACTTCATAAAGTACTTCATCTGCTTTTGCCATGAAGGTACGCATATCATCGACTTTGACGCAGGTTCCTTTAACTCCGCCGATGGAAAGAGTAACGCCGAGGTTTGTCTCGTCTGTTTTTATGCTTTTTACCTTCCTCTGTAAACTCTCAATAAGTGTTTTGATTTCTGGGTCGAGAACATGCGTGATAATCATAAACTCATCGCCGCCCACACGAAAGACTTCCTTTTCTCCAAAAATCTCCCTCATCTTCTCTGCGACCGATTTGATTACGAAATCACCTGTAAGATGTCCGTAGGTGTCGTTGTATTTTTTGAAATCGTCGATATCAACAATGATTACTGAGTATGTATTGCCCAAAAATCCGAGCCAATCCTTTCTGAGCGCATTACGATTTTTCAGATTCGTAAGCTCATCTTTAAAGGAAAGGTGTTCGAGAAGTGTGCTGTAATCTTCAAGCTTCCGACTATTCTCAAAATGGTCGCAAATCAGGTAGTAACGCATGATATTTATCATACTGAGGTAGAAAAGAATCTCCAATATATTGAGCGCATGCGACCACTGGAAAACACCGCACTCCCAGAATATCTGCATATATATCAAGTACGAAACCACAGTAGTTCTGAGCAATCGAACTGGCTTCAGGATCATAACACCGAATGTACAAATAAGCGAAAGAATAAAGACGTATGCTCTTTCTCCATATCTAGCATAGATAGTAGAAAGATAAATCGACCAGAGAAGAAGTATGAAGAAATATGCCTCAATAATTACAGAATGTACCTTAATAAACTTTACAAAGGATTCGCGATATATCATAAGATATATGTACATCGCAAAAGAAAGAACCATCATAAATGCATAGAGAATCTGAGACTTGTACTGAGGCAAGCTCGGGTCCATGTCCGCCGCGCATCCATACTGAAATCCGCTCCATATCAAAAAGCCCAGCTCGATTACACCTGTCAGAAACGCAATCATTTCTGCCAAGCGATGATTCATACGAACTAGATTTTCGATTACTTTTTCATCTTTCTTTTCAAACCACATCTTAACTTTTTCAAACCACTTCTTAATTTTTTCAACTCAACATCATAATATTTACAAAAATCGTTTAATATACAAAAAATGCAAGATAAAGCTTTAAAAAGAGTTAATTTTTTCGACAACCAACTAAAGAATGAAATGGGAAATTTATTCATTGAAATTTTGGAAAGTAATAAAACTTTAATTAATATAAATTTAATTTA
>DAISYI010000072.1:2050-8257 GCA_036825385.1 Lachnospiraceae bacterium
TTCAAACAAGCTCTTTATGAACTGTTTTTCACGGTCTCTACCTTCAAAAAGTCGCATAGTTTTCCCTCCATAGTTTATTCGATTGCTCGCCCTCCCCATGGCCTTCTCACACCTGAAATCAGGAAAAGCATGATAAATATTGTTATAAAACCGATCACATCGAAGCCCGTAAATGGCTCGTCGAAGAGTACCGTTGTCAGGATTGCGGCGGACAGCGGCTCAGCGAAACTGTAAAGTATACCAAGGTTTGCGCCGATTTCGCTTACGCCTGATATGTAAAGCGAGAATGCGAGCAGGTTACCAACTACGACAACAGTTGCAATTCCGACATATCCCATCGGTGTCGGGACATAATGATATGTCCATGGATGGAAGACTAGTCCTGTGAATAGGCCTCCCAAGACAAATGACCAAGTCTGAAGTACGAGAACTGGATAATCGCGATGTTTGGTAAGCGGCGTAGTCAGGATGTTGTAGACTGATACGCAGAATGCGCACGCGAGTCCTGATGCGATTGCGATTGGCGGCACTCTAAAGCTTGCGACATTGCCATGAGTTACAATCAAAAATACGCCAATAATTGCTAGCACGACTGCCGACATTTCTTTTATTCTCGGGCGGCGGCGTTCCATCGCGCTTGTAATCAAAAGTATGATAACCGGCGAGAGATCCTGCATGATTGTGCCTACTCCAGCTGACGATTTCTGAATTGTAAAGAAGTAGGTAAACTGGCTGAATGTCACGCCGAGGATTCCGTAGCTTAAGACAAGAATCATGTCTTTTATGTTTTTAAACGGTTTAAACAGTTTGTCGCGATATTTAACGAAGCAGTAGATAAACAGCAGAATTCCTGCGGCTTCGAGTCGAATGGGAACAAGCCATTTCGAGTCCATTTTCTCAACTGTGAACAGGTACTGTCCCATCGTCCCAGACGCTCCCCAGCAAATAGCCCCTAAAACACAGAGGACTGCGCCTTTTATCTTGTCTGACATGTAATAATCGTCTCCTTGTTTACTTAATGATTGTGTATTATATGATTTTATAAAGCACAATTCAATTAAATTAGGATGAAAAAAAGACTAACACGTTCAGGATTGAACGCATTAGTCTAAAAGGATAGAATTTACTGTTTTTTCAGAGAGTTACGCTTCGCCGACGGCCATCTGCTTAACAGTTGCGAAACCTTTCTGCACAGCCGGAACAAGCAAGATTACTGCAGTAAGTGCAGCTTCTGGAATGATGTATGTTCCGTTGTAAGCAAGCGAATAGCCATAAGCTGTCTTGTATCCCATCTGACTTGCGTATGATCCGAAGAAGATCCAACCTGAAAGGAACGCAAAGAAATATCTGCCGAGTACTCCGACGATGTAGCCCTTTATGAGTCCATGCTTTTTCCCGTGGAATAGACCTGAAAGTCCGAGTGCACCAAAAGCAAGAACATAATCAGTAATCATCTGTGGAAATGAAATGATGTATGGATCGATGACGAGCTGAAGCAAGCCGTATGAAATTGCGGCTGTGATGCCTGTCGATAGGCCGAACCAGTAGCCGATCAGCACGACGAAAAGCATTGAAAACAGTGTGACTGAACCGCCCATTGGCAGTTTTGTGAATTTGATGAATGACGCAACTGTCGCGAGCGCGAGCGCCATCGATGAAAATGCGATTTGCTTAGCGTTTAGGCCTTTCTTCTTGTTGAAAAGCCAATTTCCGAGCAGAATCGAGCCGAGCATTACTGCTACGATTAGTGTGAACCCAGCAACTGTAGGCATGTATGTGCCTTCTGATGTTTTTGAAACTAGAAATGACATAAAAAAAATCCTCCCGCTTTATCTGCCGGAGGTGTATATACTCGTGTTCGGTGAAATCATTTCGCGGCCGGGCTCTATTTTCTCGAGTTCCCGACTTCTCGCGGCCGGCCTCATTGAGCCCGGCGGCTTGATTTCTCGCTTGCTTCCTTTCGCCAGCATTACCTGGATCAAGTAAGTAAGGGTCAGTGCCTAAGCACCTCTCAGCGTTCACGCGCCCCCAGCAATTATTTAGTTACCTTGTTTAGTTTAGCAATGTATGTGCTTTCTGTAAAGGAAATTTATCAAAATAGTGGGATTTCGGCTTTCCTCGCAAAAGCCCACTATGCAGGCAGGCCTAACTTGCTTAAAGCTAGTTAAAAAGTAGTGGGTTTTCGCCTTTCCTCGCAAAAGTCCACTATGCAGGCAGGCCTAACTTGCTTAAAGCTAGTTAAAAAGTAGTGGAATTTCCCCTTTCCTCGCAAAAGTCCACTATGCAGGCAAGCCTAACTTGCTTAAAACAATAAAATAGTAGTGGACTTTTGTTTATAACAGCAAAAGTCCACTACTTTCCCCAAACCAACTCATTCATAATCACTCCATTAAACCCAAAAACAAGAGCTGGCTTGCGCCAGCTCTTGTGATCACCCGATTTATCATGTTGCGCTTAAAGCAACAAGCTCTCAATAATACTTCTAATTGCCTTAGTCGATAGCGGAACACTCTTCGTTTCACTAGTTTGTATGAAATTTACTCCCTGAACATAACCATTACTCTGGTATCTGTTCAACTTTCTCATCATACTAAGCTGATAATCAGGATCATCAACCATTCCAAAATGTTCCCACACGAAAACCTGTCTGGTTCTAGTGTTCAGGACAGTAAAATCCGGATAGATTCTCTTACCTGCAACCACCAACGGTCGTTCGTACTTAAACGGTACGTTATACCGCTCGAGTTCCGTCGCTATCATGAGTTCTGATTTAGACCTAACTCTTAAATTAGAATCAGTAACAAGCATAGAATCCTCATCCTCATTGAAGCTTAGTCCCTCGTAGTCTTCACAAGCCCATTCGTTTGCAAATTCCTCGTCAGTAATGACTAAAGGTTTAACGAGATTTTTTCGCGCTGGCGTCAAACTGTTGTAAACTTCCTCAACAGCATAAACCTGCTTTTCGATATACTTCAAAATGAAGATTTCTGAAAGAGCACACTGCTTTAAAAGCATCTCGTATTCAGCCTGTAAAATTTGTTGGGCAATAGGCCATTTGCTTTTCTTTAAATAGATACGCTTGCGTTTGTCTGATTTTGAGACCAAATAATAGTAATAATGCCCATCCGACCGATGTCGCGCCTCAATGTGATAACCAGCTTCATTCCATTTGTGGCTATCGATGGTTTTGATTAGATTCTCAAGGAAAGAAATCCGCTCAGAAATCTTTCCCTTGATTAAGTCCGTCGATATGTAGTTTTTCCCCATTACATTTTAACTCCTCCGTAATCTAAATTAACGTAATTCGTTCTTTGTCCTTAACCCCTAATGAATAATTTAATATTTCTAATTACTTTTTTCAATACCCATTTGATGTTTTTTATACATCTTGGAAAAAACTTTTTATCTACCCTTTTATCCTCCTATTTACACACCATTGACAACACATTTCGACACGCCTATAGTAAAGTAAGTATCTAAAAAAAACAATATTTGCCGCGACGTAAAGCAACCTTCCTCGAAGGCGGTTCCGCGACATTTTTTATAAGGGAGAAAAACATGAGATATATTCTTGCGTCTGGCTCGCCACGTAGAGTCGAGCTCATTCAAAAGATTAGATTGCCATTCGAAATCATGAAAGCACAATGTGATGAAAAATCATCTGAAACTGATCCAGAAAAATACTGTATGGACATAGCACACCAGAAAGCTCTTGAAGTCTTTGAGAGAACGGAAGACCTCGGCAAGCGTTTTATACTCGGTGCTGATACTATAGTTACATACGACGGTAAGATTCTGGGAAAACCTCGTACAGAACACGAAGCAGAGGAAATGCTTAGTCAGCTTTCAGGAAGAACACATTCTGTTTATACAGGCGTTTCTTTTATTTATACTCCGCTGAACGAAAGTTCACTTTCACCTATGGAACAGTCAAACTATCACTCGGTAGTATCAGGTTCAAACAGTGAAGTCTTATACGAATTTGTTTGCTTTGACTTTTTCGATAAGACAGATGTTACTTTTAATCATATTTCAGATATGGATATCAAGAGATATATTGCTACACGCGACCCACTCGACAAAGCCGGCGGATATGGCATTCAGGGAAATTTCTCAATTCATGTTTCAAGCATCAATGGAAATTACGAGAATGTGATTGGACTTCCTGTCGCCAAGATATATGAGAAGCTTCGTCAGATTGAACTCGGACACGATACAGCGAGGTGGGATTTCACTGATCCAATAGATTATCGAGGATATAAACAAGCTCAAGAAGATAAAATTCAAGAGCAAGTTGAGTGGCTGTTAAACGACACACCACTTGATAAGATTCTAAATGGTTAATCAAAGAAGCAAGTAGTGGACTTTTGCGGTTATAAGCAAAAGTCCACTACTTTTTTACTTACTATAAGCAAGTTAGGCTCACTCGCATAGTGGACTTTTGCATGGAACGCCAAAATCCCACTACTTTTTTACTTGCTTTAAGCAAGTTTGGCTTACCCGCGTAGTGGACTTTTGCGAGAAATGCCAAAATTCCACTACTTTGCCCCATAACACAAACAAACCCCCGCGGAGCCTTGCTCCGCGGGGGCTTTCCCCTGATACATAGATTCCCCTAGAATCTACCTTCTCTATATTAGAACAATGGCACTACCGCACCATCATACTTATCTTCAATAAACTTCTTAACCTTGTCAGATTTAAGAGCCTCAAGAATAGCCTTAGTCTTGGCATCATTCTTCTTATCCTTCTGAACAGCGATTACATTTCCATAAGTCTTAGCGCCGAGAGACTTCTCATCTTCAAGAGCAAGAGAATCCTTCTTTGGTGAAAGACCAGCTTCAATAGCATAGTTACCATTAACTACAGCGATGTCGAGATCCTGAAGAGAATTAGGAATCTGAGCAGCCTCAAGTTCCTTGATTTCGAGATTCTTAGGATTCTTTACGATATCATTCTTTGTAGCCTTAATACCAGCATCCTTCTTAAGCTCGATAAGACCCTGAGCCTGAAGGAGGAGAAGCGCACGTGCTTCATTTGTTGTATCATTTGGAACACCTACTACAGCGCCATCTTTAAGTTCCTTAAGAGACTTAGTCTTTCCAGGGAAAATTCCGAATGGTTCATAATGAATTGTTCCTGCTGATACGAGCTCTGTCTTGTTCTCCTCATTGTAAGAATCAAGATATGGCTTGTGCTGGAAATAGTTTGCTGTAAGGTCGCCTGCATCAAGCGCTACGTTTGGCTGAACATAGTCAGAGTATTCTTTGATTGTAACCTTCCAACCATCCTTCTCGAGATCTTCCTTTGCAACCTCAAGAATCTCAGCGTGTGGGCTTGGTGAAGCACCGATTACGATTTCCTTTGCGTCTTCCTTCTTTCCACATCCTGTGAAAAGTGTACCTACTGCAAGAAGTACAGCAAGTGTTGAGCTAATTACTTTCTTCATGTTTCCTCCCAATAAAAATGTTACCTTTATTTTATTCTCTTGTCAGTCTTACGAACAAGCCAATCACCGAACATCTGGATGACCTGAACCAGAATGACTAGAAGAATCACAGAAATATACATCTTGTCATACTCCTTACGGTAGTAGCCAAAACGTATTGCGATGTCACCGATTCCGCCACCACCGACGAAACCTGACATACATGAATATCCTACGACAGTTGTAAGAACAAGCGCTGCTCCGAGGATGATTGATGGCTTAGCTTCAGGAAGGAGAACCTTTCTAATAATCTGCCAGTCAGAAGCGCCCATACTTCGAGCAGCTTCGATGACACCATAGTCAACCTCAGCAAGTTCACTCTCAATAACTCGAGCGATATACGGAGCCGCTGAAATCATAAGTGGTGGTACGACAGCCTCCACACCTACAGTAGTTCCTACAAGCGTTCTAGTAAGTGGCATTACCATAATAAGAAGAATGATAAATGGAATAGAACGCAGGATATTTATACAAAAACCAATAACCGTGTTGAGAATCGGCATCGGATGAACACCATTTGGCTTAGTGACAGCCAAGAATATTCCAAACGGTGTACCAATCAAATAAGCAACAGCTGTTGAAACAAACACGAGGATGAAAGTCTCCACGATACCCGTACCAAAAAGCTGCAAAGTCTGAGCATCTATCATACTTCATCCACCTCCTCATAAGGAATACCAGTGCTCATAAGGTAATTCAGGATTTCACGCTGCTGACCC
>DAISYI010000073.1:0-8169 GCA_036825385.1 Lachnospiraceae bacterium
ATAAAATAATAAAGGGAAATGAAATATTAAAGGATGTGAATCTTGAGTTCGAGTCAGGTAAGATTTACGGCCTTCAGGGTAAAAATGGTTCGGGAAAGACGATGCTCTTAAAGGCGATAAGTGGGCTGATTTTTCCGACAGAGGGAAGCGTATGTATCGATGGAAGTGTAATCGGAAAGGATATTGATTTTCCAAGAGATATGGGAATCCTGATTGAGAATCCTTACTTTATTGGCCGTTATAATGCTGAGAGAAACCTTCTAGATTTAGTTGAGATTAGAAATAAGGTAGGAATAGATGAAATAAGAACTATTCTTGAAGAGGTAGGGCTTAAAAATGAACCTAAGAAGAAATTCAGGAATTACTCTTTAGGAATGAAACAAAAGCTTGGAATAGCTGCAGCTCTAGTAGAAAAACCATCTTTGATTCTTTTGGATGAGCCGACTAATGCATTGGATGAAGCGGGAGTTGAGAAGTTGAGGGAACTACTGGTGGAAAGAAGAGAAAAAGGCGCTCTTATCATAATCGCATCTCATGATAAGGAGGAAATGGCTTTACTATGTGATGAGGTATATAAGATAGAAGAAGGAAGAATTAAGGGGAAGGTAAGCGCATGAAAAAACGAAAAGTTTTGATTGGTGTAGTAGTTTTGCTTGCCCTTGCTTTTTCCGTTAGGGTGTATCAGTTAAATACAAAATATCCCCAGGTAAAAGTGGTAGAGGTACCTAGGGGAGAGAAAAGTGAAGCGGCTAAAAATGTGGATTTTAAGGTGAACTCTGTTAAAGAGTATAATCAGGATAGTATAAAGAAGCATGTAAAAAAAGAAACGTTGAAGTTTATGGATATAACAGAACGTTGCTCATTTTTTAAGGTGAATGTAGATATTGAGAATAAAAATGATAAACCTGTGAAGTTTGATGTTTGGATGGTGAATATCGAATGTGTAGGCTACAATAACGCACATGATCAGGTTCTTATGGATGAGTGGAATGACAATTGGGGAACAGATATGTGGATTCCTGCTCATGGTAAGTTAAATTTGAATCTGGGATACTCAGTTTTATTCATTAATACTACAGATACTATAGAGAAAATGAAGTCGGATGGTTTATATCTGGTCTATGATTGTTATCCAAAGAAAACAGAATGGATGCTTTTCTAAATCGTTCATTAATTCGTTTACTTAGGTTAAGAAAAGAACATATACTTCCGAAAATATAGTTGTAAGGTTTTACTATGTTTAGGAAATTAATAATATGAATAATAATATGCTGAAAGAAATTTCGGACTATGTGTCTCCTGTGAATACAGGCAAGCAAGGGATAGCTAAGTTGGCACAGAACGAAAAAGTAAGAGACACGGAAGTCAGGGATTTGGACAGCGCCTATAGAATCACTAAGTCTATTAGGGCTCCTAAAGACACGTCCTCTATGTATGGCAAGTCGGGTGAGACAATTGCTGAACAGATGGAACGTCGCTTGGGAGCAAATGACAAAGATAGGCTCAGTGGTTTTGTCATGTCTGTAATGACCACTACTGGTAATGACCTCTCTGCAATGCAGAATGAGGGCTATGCCCCTATGGATATGGATCCAAAGGAGTTCGTATCAGTAGCTGATAAAATCAAAGTTCAGCTTGCGAAAGCGGGCAAAGATATCTCGATGATGGGTGGTGTTTCTGATGCCGCTCTTAAGAATATCGCAAATTCTTCTGCAGAACTGAATGCGATAGAAGCGCATTTGGAGTCAGAAGATCTTCCAAGTGATTCAGAAACAGTAAGAAGCGTACAGGAAGCATATCAGAAGGTGGATTCGCTCAACGAAAGCATGACAGAATCTATCAGTTCTGATGCGGTAAAAGTACTTATAAAGAATGATTCGCTTCCGACGATTAAAGATGTTTACTCGGCGGTTTATTCAATGAACCCAAAAGAGACGGAGAGTATATCAGATGCACTTCAGAATACTGAGATTAATGTAGAACTCGAAGGAGAGTTTACGACAGTATTGGAAAAAGCTGACATCGCTACGAGTGAAGATAATCTGAAGGTGGCTTCTTGGCTTTTGGATAATGAGTTACAGCAGCTACTATTAAGTCTGTATCAGAGTATCGTGAAATCGAAGTGGTTTCAGACGAGAAGAAGGTAGCTATAGTAGATGAAGCCTTAAGAGAAGGAAGAAATGCGGATGAGGCTTATCTCGTACCGGGTTATTCGATGGCAGATAAGGCAGCAGCCGTTGCAGAAGCGTATGTATCGATGACTAAAGAGGCTGGAGTAATTCTTCAGAAACTTGGAATCGATATAGATACTGCTCCTGTAGAAGAGATGATAGATGTGCTTCGGGAGGTTAAGCTTCAAGGACTCGAAAGCGAAGAAAAGCTCGAAGCGGTTAAGACTACTGTAGATAAAATCGATGAGCTGAAGAGTGCACCAGCTGAGACTTTGGGACTTTATTTCGAGGAAAGAAGCGCTTTCTTCCTTGAAAAAGTTACGTTTAGTGATTTTTCCGAAAGGGCAAATGCTCTTAAGGAGAGTCTCGTTTCAAAGAATGAAACGTTCCTTCGAATGGAAAGAACATATGAAGGTGTAGGAACTGAGGTTCGCGCGGATTATGGAGATTCTATAAAGAAGGCATTTAGAAATGTGGATTCTATTTTAGAGGATTTGAAGCTCGATGTAACAGAGGCAAATGAAAGAGCAGTTCGAATCCTCGGTTACAATAGTATCGAGATTAACGAGACAAATATAAATGTAATGAAGAGTGCCGATGAAATGGTTCAGAAGGTGTTTGATAATCTGAAACCAGGAACGGTGCTTAAGATGATTCGTGAAGGAATTAATCCTCTCGATATGACGATGAAGGAACTTGGCGATGCTGCGGATGAGATGAAGCAGGATATGTCAGGCCAGTCGAGAGAGGATGATATGGCGAAGTTCCTTTGGAAGGCTGAGCACAGTGATGGACTTACAAAGGAAGAGAAGGAAAGCTATATAGGAATCTTTAGAATGATTCATCAGGTAAATAAGTCGGATGGGGCGCTTATTGGACAGCTTGTTCAGGAGAATGTTCCTATTACGCTTAGAAATTTGATGATGGCTGCTAGATCGAAGAAGGCTGAAGGCAGAGAGTACAAAGTAGACGGCGAATTTGGTTATAGAGAGAGTCTTACTAGAGGAGAACTTTCGATTACACAGCAGGCTGAAGTTGCTTTCCAGGCTAATCATCTAAAGCACGTGGAAAAAGTCGCTGATCCTGTGAAGTTTAATGAAGTTGAGAAGAAGAGACCAGTGCTCGAAATGACACCAGAAGAGCTTGATAATGCTTTTTCAGAGATGAAAGAAAATGTAGAGCTTGAGAAGGAGTGGAGAGAGAACGTAAGGGTCGAGTTTAAAGAAGCATCTAGGGCTGACGAGAAGGTTAAGAACATTATCGCGAGCCTGAATATAGATGAAACACCGGCGAATATGGCGGCTGTAAGGAACATGCTTACAAATGGCAGACGTGTGTTTAAGAACTTGGCGACGCGTCATGTAAATGATGATGGATCAGTAGTAGATGTAGAGGATCCCGACATCAGGGCTATGATGCAGCAGGTGACAGAGCGATTTGGCGAGGATGCGAAGACTCCAGAGGAAATGGCTAGAGCGCAAGAAAGACTCGCAGACATCGCTGAACATGCGATGGACAAGGTGGTAGAAGAAAGCAAGGTAGAGTATCTGGATGTGCGTTCAATGCAGGCGACGAAAAAGCTTCTTGGAATGTACACTGGAATGGCAAAGCAGGATATTTACCATGTTCCGATTACAGTCCAGACTGAAAGTGGCGTATTAACTTTAAAGATTGTAAAGGGAGAAAAAAATAAGGGACTTGTAGATGTCTTCATTGAGACTGGAGAAGCAGCAAATACAAGGGCTGTGCTTCAGATGAAGGAGGACGGATTAAAGGGAGAAATTCTTTCGGACAGTAAAGAAATGGAGGAATTGTTCCGAAAGAATATAGAGACAGTTGAAGCAAACCTCGAAAAAGTGGTTGCGTCAAAGGTCGAAATTAAAATCAGAAGAGGAAGCTTATCAATAGATGAGTATTTGGTTGAAAACACAGTCAACCAAGACAAGGATGTCCATGTAGAAACTGACTTACTCTATGATTTGGCTAGAGAATTCGTAAAGTCAGTAGGCAAGATGAATTAGTATTTGGAAAGAGTGGACATAACATGAGAATAAATAACAATATTTCAGCTGTTATCACAAATCTTCAGCTCCTCAGAACAGAAGACAATTTGTCTGATGTAATGGAGAGACTTTCTAGTGGTTTGAAAATCAATCATGCAGCAGATGATCCATCTGGAATGGCTATTTCCGGAAAAATGCACACACAGATAAAGGGTCTGAATAGAGCTTCTCAGAACGCAAGTGATGGTATGAACGTAATTCAGACTGCTGATGGTGCGCTTTCAGAAGTAACAGCAATGCTTCAGCGTATGAGAGAGCTTTCCGTTCAGGCGGCAAACGGCCTTAACTCAGATGAAGAGAAAGAAGCAATCCAGACAGAGCTTAACTCACTTATCAAAGAAGTAGATCGTGTATCAAACGACACAGAATTCAATACAAAATCACTTCTCAACGGTTCGCTTGATACAAGGGTATATGGAGAGCATTTTTCCCGCATGTATGTAAGTGACTCTGTAACAGCTGGAACTTACACAATCAAAGTAAACAGCGCATCTACACGCCCAACTACAACTGGAACATTCGTAGCTGAGACAGCGCCTAGCGTTGGAATAGGTCAGGCAGGTGTAGTAAAGATTGGCGATGTCGGTGTAAGAATCACAGAAGGAATGACAGGAAGCGACGTATACGAAGCGCTTCGTATCGGAGCGGAGAAGGCAGCCGTAATCCTGAACGATAGCCAGGCTGATCCACTTTCATTCACTTCAGAGTTCTACGGAAAAAACTCAAGTCTCTCAATTACTGTAGATAACGCAGGCTTGAGAGAGTATTTGGGAATCGATGCAGAAGTCGATGGAACAACTATCCTCGACCATGCTTCACCTATTACTGCAGCAGAAGCAGGCGTAGTAAAGATTAATGATACAGAAGTTCAGATTACAGAGAACATGACAGGAACAGAAGTTTATAACGCTCTTAAGGCAGCAGCTAATGCTGAAGGACTTACAATGAGCGATGTAGACAAGGCACTTTCATTCTCTGGAACTACTGATTTCAAGATTACTATTACAAACGAGAACCTTAAGACTTACCTTGGAATCACAAGTACAGCTTATGCGGTAGCAAAGACTGTATACGGTGAAAACGCAGAAGTAGAGCTCGTGCGCGGAGTGACTACAGGTACATCAGTAATCGTAGGTTTCGGAAGACAGGCTACGCTCGCTCAGGATGGAAATCACTTCATCATCACAGACAAAGAAGATTTTGAAATGGACTTCAGTGTAGAAGCGGGCTATACAGGCGATATTAATCTCGAAGTAACAAATATCGGACCTATGACTCTTCAGATTGGTGCGAATGAGAATCAGAATATGACAGTAAGAATTCCATCAATCAGCGCTGAGAACCTCTACCTCGACAAAATAAATGTAACTAAATCGGGTGGTGCAGATAGAGCAATCAAGATTCTCGATGAAGCAATTGCTAGGGTAAGTGCAATCAGATCATCAATGGGTGCTGCTCAGAACCGACTTGAAAGCACAACATCATCACTCGACCAGACAGATGAGAACATGAACTCAGCTGTATCTCGTATCGAGGATGCGGACATGGCTGAAATGATGACACACTATACTAAGTACAATGTTCTTCAGCAGGCTGCCACATCAGTACTTTCACAGGCAAATGAAATCCCTCAGATGGCGCTTCAGTTGCTTCAGTAAATGGAAGAAGGTAAGTTATGACGAAAGATCAGAAGAGAATCTTTACTGAAAGAATTACTTCATCTAATAGAACAGGAATCATCGCAGTACTTTTCGACATCTTCGATGTATACGTAAGTGATGCGGAAAAAGCTTTTGAGTTAAATGAGTATGATTCATTCAAGAAGAGTGTAAAGGCAGCAGAGGAAGTAATCGTACATCTGAAGAATGACCTCGATTTCAAGTATGAAATCGCCGGTAACCTTTATGAACTCTATGATTATTGCTTGAGATGTCTTTCATCAGCGGTATATCGTTTCAGTGTAAGTGATCTAAGCGATGTCAAGAAGGTTATGAGTGAACTCGGTGAGGCTTTTTCCGAGCTTGCGAAAGCGGATGATTCAAAACCTATTATGCAGAATGCTGAGAAAATCGTTTACGGTATGACATACGGAAAGAACGATATCAATGAAACTGCAGTAGCAGCAGGAAGTTCGAGAGGATTTCTGGCATAGCAAAATAAACAAAAAACTTGTTTGCGTCAAAATAGACAAAGAGAAACTCCAAAATCCGGGGTTTCTCTTTTTTTGTGCGAAAAAGTGTGGAGAAATGAGCCTTTTTATGGTAGTCGAACAGCATCGAACAAACTGCAATTTTTAGCTATGGAAATGCAGTAAAAACGGTCATATAATCCATCATACATTGAAGGAGGAGATGACATATGGGGTCCTATCTTGATTTAGTTGTGATCGGAATATTCTTTGTTGCGTATCTATTTGATTCCAAAGAAGGAAGGATACCAAATGAACTGGTTTCTCTGGAGCTCATTCTTGGCGGATTGTTTAGATTCATTGAAAGCGGAGTTTTGGGTCTTCTCATTGGGACTGTAGAAGTGCTAGCTTGCGCAGCGTCTATGTATCTTCTGTACAAAATTCGATGTATAGGGGCTGGAGATGTCAAATTGATTTCAGCTGCTTCAATGATTATAGGGACACGGCAGGTAGTGAATATCGTTCTTTTGTCTTTTATTTTGTGTGCTGGTTTTGCTGTGTTCCTATTCTTAAAGAGTGGAAACCTTTTGGAAAGGTTATTTAGTGTTTGGAATTATTTGGAAATGTGTGTGGTGCGAAGAGAATTATTTGCGTATGACTGTAGTGCGCCTCGCGTACATTTCGGAGTATTTCTTTTGGGCGGAGCTGTTGTGGAGAAGGTATTTGGTATAATCGGAGGTTTTAGATTGCTATGGTAAAGCTGCTGGTTTGCGATCTGGATGAGAGTTACTTGGATGCGCTGGTGAAATTCATACTTACAAGCGATGAAGGGATAGAGGTGACCTGCTATTCAGATATGATTGCTTATGGAAGGTGTAGTGGAGACTTTGATGTGGTATTGATGGGGCAGGTTTTCTACAGAGAAATGGGTGATAGAATTCGTGGAAAAATATGTGTTCAGCTTTTGGGAACGAATGACACTCCGATTGCGGGAATGGAGTATATATACAAATTCCAAAGCATGGATTCATTTATGAAAAAGCTACAGGAATACAGTCTTTCAAACGGAAGGAAGCTCAAGGATGAAGGGAAGACTCGAATAGTAGGAATCTTCTCGCCGTCACACCATATGCATACCAGTTCATTCTCTTATGTATATGCGAAATTGTGTCGCGAATATGGAAAAGTTCTTCTGGTGAATCTGGGAGAGAATCCAGGGTTTAACTATGCGTTTTTTCAGGGCAAGAAGAATATAGTCGACTATATCTATGAATTGACAGGGAATGCTGAAGATGTACCGCTTGCGGAGTTTGTTGAGAATTTTAAAGGAATACAGTGTCTGCTTCCGGCCAGAGATCCGGAGGAAATCTGGGAACTCGGTGAGGCGGAGTGGGCTAAGCTCGTTACGGAATTAAGAGGTAGTATTTACGACGTTGTTCTTCTAGTGTTTGGAGAGTTTGGACGGTATTTTTTTGATTTGATAGGTCATATAGATGATTTGATGCTTGTCGGAGGAGATGATAAATATTCGCTTACGACTAATGGTAGGTTTAAGGAGTATTTAGTGAAAAGAGGCTGCATGGTTGATGTACAGGATGTGGTCTTGAATAAGGAATTGTGTGATCGGATTTCAAAGTACGATCTGGATGTAATTCTGAGTGGGAATCTTGCGGAGTGGTTGAATGGAATACGACGAGATTGTAGATATGTCGCAGTGGGATGATGAAAAACTTGAAAGAGAAATCAGACAAGAGGTAAAAGTGCGGCTTTCAGGAAGCGATTATTTAGAAGATGATAGTATTTCGGC
>DAISYI010000074.1:0-223 GCA_036825385.1 Lachnospiraceae bacterium
AATATCTATAAGCTTCCATATCCTCAAGTTTCAAATACTGCTGAATTCCATATGTAGTATCAAGCTCATCCTGCATAAATGTAAGAGTCTTATTTGTTCTAAAACCTGTAAAGACTGTACGTCCAGCATAATCAGAGTTTCCTGAATCATAGAGCTGTTCCTGAAGAGCTTTAAGCTGCTGAAGGATAGTCTTTCTATCATCCTGTGTAAGAGTATCGTTCGC
>DAISYI010000074.1:306-4778 GCA_036825385.1 Lachnospiraceae bacterium
AGAAAGAGTATGAACGTTTCTGATGATATCTCTCATATCCTTTACTGCTGTTTCTGTAACTTCAAGCCAAGACTCAGCATCAGGAATATTCTTCTTATAGTACTGATTTACTTTCGTAAGAGAAGTACTAAATCTAAGAGAACGAACCGCGATAACAGGGTCATCCGACGGACGTATAATCTTCTTCTGTGTTGTCATCTGAGTATTTGTCTTGTCGAGGATGATCTTTACTCCATTGATATTGGAATCAGCCTTCGTCATGATCATATTATTTGTAATACGCATGTGTTACCTCTTTTCTAGCTGATAGAATTTCATCCCTGTCATCTATCTGAGCTCAAACCTTAAACTCCTGTTTGAGTTATCAATCTGTCATACATCTCAGCCAAAACTGAAATAGCCTTTGATGCGAGATTGTATGCATTTCTGAATTTCACAAGATCGAGAGCTTCATCATCTTCATCTACTCCAGAAACTCCCTGTCTCTGAAGATTGATTGATTTTGAAATCTCACTGTAGTTCTCGCTAAACACGTCCGCTTCCTGAGTATCTACTGTGATATCTGAGTAAATAACCTGAAGGAATTCATCACCTCCACAGTTTCTGAAGATCTTCACTCCACTCTGAAGTTTTAAGAGCTTCGTTACCAAATCAGCCGCGTCTACACCCTCTTCCTGAACTGCACCTGTAGTTTCGTTCACCTTAGCTTCTGTTGTTGCGAAAAAGCCTGGATCCCTATCACTTTTATCATTAATAGCACATGAGAGAGCTGTTAGTTTGTAGTAGGTATCATTTGAACCACCGAAAGTAGTTCCGACTACATTGTCAGCAAATTTGTACTGGCCATTCTCTACCTGATTATTCGCCACGAAGAACGCTTCCATCGGGTCACCATCAAGCGTTTTTCCTGTCTGCTCAATCTTATTGAACTCTTCAGCGAAAGATCTAAGGAATAAGCTGAGCTGATTCTGGTAGTAAGCTACGCCCTTATAGTTAAGGGTTGTTCCTACTTCAAGTCGCCCACCTGAAATCTTCGCCTGTGTATCTGCATCCAGTATTCGCTCTAATACAAATGTATATGATGTGATTTTTCCAGAATCGTCAGTTTCGCATGAGAACGAGCTGTATGGATACTGAACACCCTCAATCATTACTACACCTGTTTCAGGCATATTCATGTATTCTACATCTGTGATTGATGGGTTCTTTATAGTCACGATATTGCTCTGCATCTGGAAGATAGTACCGCTTAGATTCTCAGCATTATTTCCATCTCTGAGCATGAACATCGCTTTCAAACTTCCAGACATATTGCTTGCATTCATGTTTATCTGCTCGCCGGTGTCTGACCACTTCAAATCGTAGAGACCATCTACATCACACTGATTCTGCCTGTGATCACGAGTTGTGATGTCTATCTTTGTGTAATCGTAGTTGTCGATAAGAATCTTTCCATTTACACGAAGCACGAAGCTTGTCGCTCCAGTGTACATATCTGGATAGTTCGAATTAAGTACCTGTGTCTCTGTCACGTCGATTGGAAGCATCTCTGAAAGGCTATCGATAAGAAGCGCTCTCTGGTCACGAAGGTCATTCGCATGTCCACCCTGTACTTCGATTACGTTAATCTGCTTATTGAGAATTGCAATCTTCTTCGAAGTAGCATTAATCGTATCAACTGTAGTCTTAATCTCGTCGTTAATTGAAGTCTGTAATTCCTGGAATCTAGTTCCAAGAGCATTGAAATATGACATGAGTTCTTTCGCGTTACTGATGAACTGTTTACGAACTGCTGTCGCACCCGCGTTTGTCTTCAATGTGTCGAGACCTGAGAACATCTTTGTGTAAAGAGATGTGAAACCCGGCACTTCTGCTGTGTCTTTGAAATAGTTCTCAATCTGCTGCAGATAGTAATACTGCTTCTCATACTGTCCATAGTTCTTCTGATTGTTCCAGTATTTCTCATCGTAATACAAATCTCTCATCTGAGTAATAGAATCAGTGCTAACACCAGTTCCGACAGTTCCGTACTTCATATAAGTACGAAGCGACTCAGCCTGAGTGAGATTTACATGCTGTCTCGAATAACCATCAGTTTTTGCATTCGAAATATTATTTGTAGTCGTATTAACCGATGCCTGAAAAGCATTGAGTCCTGTTGATGCAATTGATAATCCAAAAAATGTTGATGGCATTTAATCACTTCCTTTATGAGTAAAGCGAATTTAAAAGGTACTCTATCATTTCGTTTACTACGTTTATGTATCGACTGGATGCATTATACGCATTCTGGTATTTAATCATGTTCGTAAGTTCTTCATCAGATGAAACACCGATTACTGACTGACGGTTGCTTTCAATAGTAGCTACTGTGCCAGTCAAGCTTTCTGATGTCGACTTAAATACCGATCCGATACTTGCAAGTTCTCCAATGAACTTTGTGTAGAATCCACCAAGTGTAGTCGGTGACTCATCAGATGGATTCAGTGTATAGTTACTTACCTCCCACAGACTGTAGATTTTTTCCCCGAGTGTGTAATCTACATCTCCGTTCTGTCTCAAGTGTGGTAAATGAGATGGATTGTCAGTGAGATCTACGTTTACTGAAATACTCTTAATCGAATAGCAGGTCGAAAGATCATGGATATCTTCTTCCTGATATACGTAGATTTCTTCACCATCCGAAAGAGTTACTTTCTTGTATCGCTGAGAACCGCTTCTAGTAAAGAGTTCCTGTGGAGGGAGTTTACCGTCCTCACCGACCGGAGTATTTTCTTTGTCTAGGATGATTGTGTCAGCACTAAGTGTAACTAGTTCTCCATCTTCATTTATACCCTGAAGCTGATTGTTATGTTCAGCTGGTACGTATTTTTTGTTTGGACAAAGGAGGTCGTTTACCTTTGTCACGATTGTATTTACGAGTTTATCGATTTCAGCCTCTGCATTCTGTACTACAGAATTTGAAATCTCTTTATCGTACTGTTCTGATGAAAGATACTTGATATCTGTATAGTTTCCGTAACCAAGACCTCTGGCAAGCATAAGTCCTTTGATTTCACCTGTATCATGTCCTGTAATAGGATTTATATTGTAGATATCAAATACTTCATAGTATTTGTCTTTCTCTGGTTCCGATAAACTAATCCAGTATGGTTCCTCGAATCCTGTTACTCCATTCTCCTTAAGGCCAATTTTGTTATAAGTAACATCTGTAATAAATTCACAGCCTTCAAGTCGAACACTTACCATTCCATCTACGTTCTCCGTATATGTGATACTTGCGAGGGAAGCAAGTTCATCGAGATCCTTATCTCTCTGATCACGGAGTGCCATAGCTGTTTCCATTTTTCCCGCCTCAATACGCTGGATTTCTTTATTCAGTTCAACGATTTCTTTACCGAGTTCATTTACTCTCTCGACATCGTTTTTGATTTTTGTGTTGATTGTAAGCTGATATTCTCTCAGTCCATCATTCACACCCTGCGCACGGCTCACAAAAAGCTGAGCCTTCTGAATTACCAGGTTCTGATTTACTGAGTCGTTTGGATTCTTTGCGTATTCCGCAAAAGCCTCGTAGAGATCTGAAATAGCTGTCTGAAAAGCCTTGCCGTAAAGTTCCTGAAGCTGTGTCTGCACTTCAAGAGCCGCATCATAATTAACATCATAGAATGATGCTCGGCCTGTTTCTCTTCTATAAGCTTGATCGAGGAAAATGTCCCTTGCGTGAATTACTTCACCTATCTGAACACCCAGACCTGTCTGCTGTTCAGAAACCGAAGCATTCCCGAAAGGTGTATAGAATGTATCTTCGTAGATAACTTTTCGACGTACGTATCCGTCAGTGTCTATATTAGAAATGTTGTTAGAAAGAATGTTTAATCCATTCTGCGCACTTCTTAAACCTGATGATCCGACGTAAAGACTCCCAAATCCGTTTGACATAGTAAAACCTCTATCCTATTCCGGTCGGGAATCCTTTCGCCTATTTATTGCTTCGCATCGAAGCCACTGCTTCCGAGCAGATCACCGGTATTATATGCTTTGTTATTATAATTTCCTGTTTCAGGAGCCTGTTTAAGACTCTTGAACAATGTGAGGTCGAAATCGACCATTTCGAGCGCAACTTTCAAAAGGTTCTGATTCTGTTCATTCCAGTATCTCAGTTCCTTAGCCTTCTCGATTAGATTATCTCTAGCATTTGAAAGCGCTTCCTGCTCTTCCTTCTTGTCAGATAAAATCTCAATCACATTATTTACAGTTAACATTTCTCCGTCATGTCCAAGCACTGTAGCCATATCCTTAAGCGCTCTCATGCGGTTCTGCTCAAGTTCTTTCAAACTGAAGAGATATCCTTCCTCTTCCGCTGTAATCTTCTCAAGCTTTACAGAATCGCGCGTAGTGATAGCATCACGCTTGTCCTTATTAAGTCCAAGTATGCGGTCGTACAATGCTGTTTCATGTTCCATGACTGA
>DAISYI010000074.1:4788-6913 GCA_036825385.1 Lachnospiraceae bacterium
TCAACTAATCCTGCCACAATAAAACCTCTTCCTTATTACTAACTCAAGTTCGATTATTTACCGAATTTTGAAAGTAATACACTTGCGAAGTCGTCCATGTCGACATTGTAGTTGCCTGACTCAATTTTCTGTTTTAAGTCTGCGACTTTGTCAGCTCTTACTTCTGCACTGTTCTTTACAGCGTTCTTAGCGATCTGAAGGTCCTTGCCAAAAGACGAAATCTGAACTTCATCTCTGCCCATAGGAGTATTCTTCTGTGCTTTTGCTTTAGCTGTAGTCTTCTGTGCTCCGTAAATCTGAGCCACCTGATTATAAGCCTCAATACGCATAGTTCTTCACTCCCTCCTGAAAACACTACACTTTGTCCCGAAAGGCCATTTACAACCTTTCAAATTATTTATCGGTACTAAAAACCAAAACTTTATAGCTGAGTCACGTTTTTTTTCGCCAAATTATATGCTATAATCCTCTAGTCTGTATATCGTACGTACTTAAGAAAAATTTTAGAGACAAACGTACACTTTTTCAACGTTTTTTATAAAGATTTAATACTTTAGGAAAAATACTAGAAGGACTAACGCTATGGCTTTTACAAATATGGTATTTATTGGTAGGTTTTTGCCTATCTTCTTATTAATATATTATCTGGTTCCTAGGAAGTACAAAGATCCAGTTCTATTCCTGGGAAGTCTACTATTCTATGCATACGGTGATCACCAAATGGTGATTCTACTCATTGTGCTTACTTTCCTCAATTATATGCTTGGACGAATGCTCATCGCTCCTCGCGGAGTCACACACGAGATTCTTCCATCAATTGATTTCGGAACGAAGCAAACTATCGAGTCACCTACTGCCGAGACAAAACATTCGCTTCCTAGAAAGGCGATTCTCGCATTTGCAGTTCTAATCGACGCCGGTGTACTCGTGCTATTCAAGGTCCTTTCCTATCATTCTACAAAGTATGCACTTCCGCTCGGACTTTCATTCTACATATTTAAGATGATTTCATTCCAGGCTGATTTGTACACAAACAGAATTAAGATTAGACCTACTTTTTCAAAAACCGCTGTCTACTTCACGATGTTCCCTCAGATTACACAGGGTCCTATCATGAGATATGAAGACGGTGATTTCGACAGACCACACGGCAGAGTTATTTCTTTCCAGAAATTCGAAGATGGTGTCGTATATCTCTGCATCGGTCTCGCCATGAAGGTAATGCTCGCCGACAGAATTGGAATCCTTTGGAACGAAGTATCAAAAATCGGATACGAGAACATTTCTCCACTCCTCGCTTGGATTGGCGCCTTCGCCTATACATTCCAGCTTTACTTCGACTTCTGGGGCTACTCACTTATCGCAGCCGGACTCGGTATGATGCTCGGATTCAACTTCATAAAGAACTTCGACCATCCATACTCATCGAAATCAATCGCAGAATTCTACAGAAGATGGCATGCGACACTCGGAACTTGGTTCAAAAACTACATTTACTTCCCACTCGGTGGAAGCCGATGCTCGAAGCCTCGTATCATCCTAAACCTCATGGTTGTTTGGGTGCTCACAGGTCTCTGGCACGGAGGTGATATAAACTTCCTCATCTGGGGCGTCGTACTTGGAATCATTATCGTAATCGAGAAGTTCGTTTCTAAACCTCTCCTCGACAGATTCCCAATCATCGGTCGTCTCCACGTTTGGATACTCATCCCAATCACTTGGGTAATCTTCGCGATTTCAGATCTTCCATCACTCGGAATGTATCTCGCGCGCATGTTCCCATTCTTTGGAATGGGACACACTATGGTATCTACAGACTTTATGGAATTCCTTCCTACTTACCTGCCATACTTCGTATTCGCAATCATCCTTTGCATACCAAAGGTTTATGAATTCATAATTGAAAAGAAGAAGAACCCATTCGTGATTCTGCTCCTCGCTTTCCTCTTCTGGATTAGCATGTACTACGCAATCTCATCACAGGGTAACTCTTTCATGTACTTTAGTTTCTAATGCTTTTTCCCGGAAAAAGCTTAAAAACTTACGGTAGTTAATATCGAGGTGATATTTTGGGACTTAATATATTTAATAGAAGCGACGAGCCTAAGCCATTCAAACCATATGA
>DAISYI010000074.1:6923-8106 GCA_036825385.1 Lachnospiraceae bacterium
TTTTAGATTCAGTTTCACCGATAATTGTGAAAATAATAAAGAAAACTCCACTCTTCTCGACTCTACTCATTTCTATCGTGATTATGAGTATAGTTGGAATTGTGGGCAGGTTCACTTTCTTGAAGAGATTTAACAATATAGATATGATGAAGGAACCATTCTTCGCAGTTTCTCTCTTCGGACTAAAAGATGTAATTAATGGCGATCAGGATGTAGTCATTCCTACAGCTGTTCTAATTCGAAGCGACAAACCTATCGCTGTAAAGAACAAGAAAGGTGCTAAAGACCTTTCTCTTACAGTTCCTAAAACTAGTCGTCATGAAGTTGTGAAGGCGAAGGATTACGGAATCGCCGACAGAAGCATAATGGTTGATGACAGCTATATCTTTAATACTGATAAAACTGGAACCTTTGCTCCAAACGGTACTTTCAAGAAGATTGTTAAGGCAAAAGATGATTCGTACTTTGATGACGCGCTCTTCATAGGCGATTCAAGAACAGTAGGCCTCTACCTCTTCTCCAGCCTTAAGGGAAAGACGAACTTCTTCTGCCGTGAATCAACAAATGTCTTCAATTTCCCTACTCGAGAGATTGATTACCATGGCAAGAATGGTGAAGAAGGAAGAACTACTATTGACGAGCTTCTGAAGAACCATTCATTTAAGAAGATTTACATCTCACTCGGTGTAAATGAAATGGCTCGTCCTTCTCTTGATTATTACAAGAACTTCAGAGCAATCGTTGAGAATATAAGAAACAAGCAGCCAAAGGCTATTATCTTCATCCAGGGTTCAATAAATATAGCCCCACCTCGTTGTCAGACTGATCCAGTCTTCAACAACACTAATCTCTATCAGAGAAACAAGGCTATCGCCGAACTCGCCAATGGCCGCGACATCTTCTACATCGACCCAAACAAAGCCGTTTGCGATGAGAATGGAGATTTAAAAGCAGAATACACTTCAGATCAGATACACTTTAAAGCTAATTACTATAATCTCTGGGTAGATTTCCTGAGAGATAATGTAGTGTACTAAGGGATATAAAAAAAAGCATGTTTTGGAGGTCACTTCAAAACATGCTCTTTTTTCTTGGCTTGATTAAATTACTATCTTGTATTTATTAAGGTAGTCAAGTCCATATTTGTGTGTAAATTCCCTTTCAGCTTGTTTGACAATTAAGC
>DAISYI010000075.1:0-7989 GCA_036825385.1 Lachnospiraceae bacterium
CATCTGTTCCTGCTCATATACTAGGCCAATATGAACTGTAACGCCGATTTCAATTAATCGACTACCAATTTCATAAGCATCATTTATGTTCTCCATATCGATAAACGCCTGATCAATTACATTTGTTCTAACATAATTAAACAGAGTCTCTTTCGATGCCACAAACGGAACACTGTCTATCACCTGACCAGTCAAATCCTCATCCATACACACTCCAGCAACAATTGTAAAGCCAGAATATACATTATCTTTAAAGGACTTTATAACTCGGTCGACATTCTTTCTGTCAGCAATCATAATGAGATTAGTCTGCTTTCTCTTTCTGATTACACGCTTTCTGACGAGAATCTTCCATGTCACACGAACCATGTACATAAACATACATGAGAAAATCATATAGTATCCAAATGACAGACGCGAAAAATCATCGGTCTGTTTTATAGCAAACAGATACATAAGGAGGCATGAGAATACTATGAGACAATGTATAACCGTCGCACGTATTTCTTTGAGCCAACCTCTATGCAAAACTCCACTATATGAACCTCTAATTATAGAGACAGCAATTTCAATTAAGCCAATTATGATAGCAATACTTTTGTATGAACCATTCGCATAGTTTACAGTCTCATCCGAAAATCTAACCCAATACGCAAGCGCAAATGCTGCCTCCTGCGCAAGAGCTCCGACTAGGATGAAATCTATATGCTTCCAAAAGCTCAAACTTTTTTCTCTATACATACACTTCCCCTTTAGTTAACTGAGTAAATAGCAAAACCATCTACCGTCTTAATATATTTGAAGCCCACGCTGAGTAGAACCGAATCCCCATGATTCTTCTCTGCTTCCTCTGTTGTAGGAAGAACGAAATATTCAAACTGCTCTTCCACCATATATTTATGAGCCTGTGTGAAAAAATCTTCGAGCACTACTTTTCCATCTTCAGTTTTAAAGTTCTCAGGATTTGTGTTAATTACACCGTATCCAAACTTATCAAAGATATATTTACCAGCTACTGTGTCATACGCACCATCGCCCCATCGACCATAACCCTGTGTAATTTCAGGGTGAATCTGTCTCATATATCTCGCAATGTTATAATCCACAATTGCTTTAGGAGTCTCGTCCAAATCTACAAGTGCATCCGCAACATGGACAGCCTCGTTTGGAAGCTTATACCTGTTATTTGCACGTACAAATCCTGTATCAGGATATTTATACAGATAGCAACCCGACTTATAGCAAAGGAATGCTAAAAGTAGAATCATTACATATCTGTTCTTGTTCTCTTTTACATCTGTAACAATATTAGTAAATGTAAGCGCTACAATTGGGATAATTGGAATAGTCCAGAAGAGTCTCCAATATGAGTAACCAATTGTCTTCGCCCAAGGATATTTATAACAAACAGGGTTAATAATAAATATCGCCAAAAGGAATGAAGGTACTACAATTTTCCATCTTTTAGCCTTATCTGTAACAAACAGATAAACCAAACAAATCAAATAAAGAAAGAAATAGGCATTCCCATCAAATCCATTATGGAACCAACCCATCATTTCACTATAAGCTGCTCTCATTCGATATACTCCATTTATTTAATCTTCGCATACATAATTCCATAAATAAGTGTCGGTAAGCAAATTAGGATTACAAGTGGAATCTCTTTCCACTTCTTCTTAAGAAGTACATCCCAGAAACTAAATGAACCCATTACCATTCCAGTTCCTACGATACCTACACCACTCATGTATGAGCCTGCGATTCCTGTGATAAACATCAAAATATAATATCTAACTCTATTCTCTGTATCATTCGCGAGCGAAAGATACAAGAAAAACATAAATGGGATAATCGAAGCCGCAAATGCAGCCTTTCCCTGCCATACTCGTACAAGTGTAACTGCCGCCTGAGTATGAGTATTTCCTGAAAATGTAAGGTACACCCCACCTACGAACAACAGGAATACAATCATCTTCTCTTTATTACTCTGAAAAAGCTTATCAGCCATAAGGAAGTAGTTCATATAGCAAATTGCAATCAGAATAATTGGCATAACAGAATGCGCTATTACAGTTGGATGAACTCCCGACATTCTCGCATAAAGTGCAAATGAAAGCATCCATGGAGAAACCAAATCTCTTGGAGACTGAGTTACATATCTGTTATCAATGTACTTTCCTGTTCCATATCTATATCTATAAAGTGTATCTGTATACCATGCACTAGCTGGATTACCGATATATCTAGCATCGTCATCATCTATATGAATTTTAAAAATATAATGGTACTCAATAAAGAGGAATATAAGCATTGCTGCTATAAGCACAATCCAAACCCACTTAGGAACACTTTTGAAACCATAAATCACACGCTTTATGTAATCTTTTGTGAAAAGTGAAGTATTCTTCTTTTTCGCATTAACATATGCAAAAAAATAAAGCCCTATCAACAGTACAGTCATCACGACTACATAGAGAAGTAAGAAACTAGTAAGTGATCTTGCAGTAAGTACAAGTGGAACTGAAATCAGCTGCTGAACAGCAAAACAAATAACATTTCCTGTTACAAATGCAAGTACAGATCTATATACTCTTCTATCATCATATATTCCCATCAAAGAAACGACAGGAAGACCAACCATAAACGGAAGGGCTACTATGCTAATTGCTAGCATTATAAGCTTTAAAACTGTAAATATTGTCATCAATACATTCCAATCTCAATTAATACAACTTAATAACTGTAGGAGCTGCTGCCAAACGGCTAATATAAGCATTTCCTCTGAAGAAATCAGCTGTCTTATGTCCATCATATGAGCCCTTATCATCATCATAGAGATAGTTTGGCCCGTCGAAAAATGCGCGCTTTGCGCCTGTCAATTTATAGAAATCCATGCTCATGCCCCAATTTCCATGGTGACCACACTGAACATAATCACACTTAAGTTCATCCTTGTGACCTGGCACGATATATTCCTCCATCTGATACTGTGTATCAGCACAGAAGAGCATAGACTGCTTCTTTCCTGTAAGCTTAAACATAAGAGAACCATTATTGCAAAGGTTGTTCTCTGTCTTATCTACATTTTTGTCCCATGCATGAAGCACTTTCATATGTAGACCTGGAAGTAAGTCAAACTCATCGTTCTCATGTAAGAACTTAAACTTTTTATCGCCCTTAGTAAGCTTTTCAAATGTAAGAAATGTGTCTACCGCATCATAATCTTTTGCAGTCTCTACATATCTATCATGATTAGTATCGGTAGCATAAATATGGTCTACTGTAATTCCATAATCCTTAAGTTTAGGATAAATCGCATTAAATGCTCCGATATGATCCGGATGTGGATGAGTTAGAATCCATGTATCAACATGTCCGCCAAACTTCTTGATAATATTAGCAACATTTGTTTCATCTGCAGTATATCCACCATCAACGACTACTAGTCTACCCTCATCATCACGGATTGTATAAAACATACACTGAGCGCCTGTTGAAGTACCGAACTGTGTAATTTCATAACCTTTATGATCTACCCAAGGCTCAGTCTTAACAAGGTAGCCTGTAATAGATGCTATAAGTATCAAACAAGCTACTGCCAGTGTAATTAATATTCTTTTTTTCATAAAATGAAAATGCTCCTATCTAAGCTCACTATCAGCAAGCTTTAATGCCTCCATGATAACCTTGTCCATGTCGAGGTATTTGTAGAGGCCGAGTCTTCCACCGAAGAGAACTCTCTTATTGCTATCAGTAAGAGATCTATATCTTTCGTATGTGTTGTTATTCTTCTCAGTATTAACTGGATAATATGGTTCGTCTCCAAGTTTCCAAGCTGCTGAATACTCGCGGCTAATGATTGTACCCTTAAGAGGTTCTCCATTCTCATCCTTGCCAAAGTTGAACCATTTATGCTCGATAATACGTGTATATGGAACCTCACGTTCTGTGTAATTTACCACAGCATTACCCTGATAGTTATCTACATCAGGAAGTTCCTCTGTTTCAAAACGAACTGATCTATACTCAAGATGTCCATAAAGGTAGTTAAAGTACTCATCAATTTGACCTGTGTAAAGAAGCTTGTCATACTCAAATGTAGTACCATCAGAAAGAGTAACAGACATAGGTTTAGATGGATCATTGTCATCTACCTTGTTCTCCTTGTACAGTCTCATGAAGTCTTCATTACATCTAACTTCAACACCTTCAAGCATCCCTTCAATAATCTTTGTGTATCCACCGATAGGAATACCCTGATATCTATCATTGAAGTAATTATTGTCATATGTAAATCTAAGCGGAAGTCTCTTAATAATGAACGCAGGAAGGTCTCTACAATCCTTACCCCACTGTTTCTCTGTATATCCCTTGATGAGTTTCTCGTATACATCCTTACCTACAAGAGAAAGAGCCTGCTCTTCGAGGTCACGCGGATTTGTGATATTCAAATCTGCAATCTGCTCTTTGATCTTCTGCTCAGCTTCTACAGGAGTCTTTATTCCCCACATCTTGGAAAAAGTATTCATGTTAAATGGGAGATTATAAAGCTCATCTTTGTATACGGCTACAGGTGAATTGATGTAATTATTAAACTCAGCAAACTGATTTACATAATTCCAGACATTCTTATCTGATGTATGGAAGATATGTGCGCCATACTTATGCACATCAATTCCATTTACACGCTCTGTGTAAATGTTTCCACCGATATGATCTCTTCTCTCGATTACAAAAACCTTCTTACCGGCCTTCTTTGCTTCATTCGCAAACACCGCTCCGAAGAGACCTGAGCCTACAATAAGATAGTCGTACTTCATAATTACCCCTTTCCGTAATTTGATGCAGTATTAAATCTTCTCAATCTGACATTTTGAGTACATATCAAAGAATCCTACAGTATCCTTGTCTGAAATTACTGTAACAGAAAGCAAATCGTAACATCTATGATATGCCTTTAAGTTTCCTTCCAAGTCATAGCCAGTACAACTCATTGAAAGTAGATAATCTCCTCCCTGGAGACTCATATTCTGCTTAAATGAGACTACGTATTCCTCTCCCGCTTTTCCGACTTCAAAGAATTCACGCTCTATAAGTGAGTTTGTACCAGAAACCTCTAGTCCCTTTACATTCTTGAATGTATAAGTGAAAATCGGGTTCTTTACTTCACTATTAAATCTCACTTTATATTTTATAACAAAGTCTGCATCTTTGGATAGAACAGATGTAAGATTTCCTGTCTCATCCTCTAAACCGAAATCTACGATTTCGACTTCTTTAGAGCCATATTCAACTCTATCAGGATTCACTTCAAAATGTGATCTCCATGTACCAGGTGTCTTCTCATTAAATGAATCGTTTGTTGTATCTGTAAGAGCATCTACGCCAAGTTTCTCTGCTTTTTCGATATCCTTGTCTGATCCTGTGAGAATCTTCTTGTAGAGATCAATCATATCCTTAGGATTTCCCTCTGCAAGCTTATGTCCCTTATTGAAAAGTATTACGCGATCGCAGTACTTTCTAATAGATGAAAGATCATGTGATACAAAGAGGATAGTCTTACCTTGCTTTTTAAACTCCTCAAACTTCTTATAACACTTTGCCTGGAAGAATACATCTCCTACAGAAAGTGCTTCATCTACAATGAGAATTTCTGGATCGATATTAATAGCTACAGCAAAAGCAAGTCGAACAAACATACCACTTGAATATGTCTTTACTGGCTGATAAACAAATTCTCCGATATCCGCGAATGAAAGGATATCATCCATCTTCTCATCGATTTCTTCTCTTGAGTAACCAAGCATAGTACCATTGAGGTAAATATTCTCGATTCCAGTATATTCCTGGTTGAAACCTGCACCTAATTCCAAAAGAGCAGATATTCTTCCATTAATATCAAGTGTTCCAGTAGTTGGCTTGAGAACGCCTGTAATAATCTTAAGTATTGTAGACTTACCAGCACCGTTTGTTCCGATGATACCTACTGATTCACCAGTTTTGATTTCAAAGTTAATGTCGTTAAGAGCATAGTGCTCTTCGTAAAGCTTTTTCCTGCTGAGTCCCAAAGAGTCTGCGATTCTATCGCGATTTCTCTTATACAGCTTATACATCTTGCTGACTCCAGAGACTTTTATAGCGTATTCATTTGTCATGTTAGTATCTCCCATAAAAATCTCCATTACAGTACATCTGCAAAATTATCCTTAAGTTTTTTAAATACATGAACGCCTAAGAAAAGTACAACCAATGCAAAGCACCAGTAATATGCTGTAAGAGCAGGTTTTTCCCAGAACCCCTTACCGCCGATAAGTGCCTCTCTATATCCATCTGTGATATAGAACATCGGATTGATTTTTATAATATTCATAGCCCATCCAGGAATATGCATCTGATCAGAATAAACATTCCACATGATAGGCGTAGCCCAAATTCCAATCTGAAGAAGGATTCCGATGATATCTCTGATATCACGGAAGAATACCATAATCGCTGATGTAAAATATGAAAGTCCCAAGATGAGAACCATCATAGCAAATGAATAATAAATTACCTGGAACGCATATGGTGTAAGAAGCTGTGGTTCCATTAACGCATACATAAAGATAGTAAATGCAACCAAAACCACATGTACAAACAAGCTTGAAATAACCTTCACGATTGGAAGAATTGAAATATTAAATACGACCTTTTTTACAAGATAATTATATTCGTTAAAGCAATTTGTCGCTGAACTCCACGCTTCCTGGAAATAGAACCAAGGTACGAGACCTGAAAGAAGCCAGAGTACAAATGGCGCTTTAATTCCTGCTTTTGTACCCTGTGTACCTGTTGAAAGGCACATTTCAAATACAAACCAATAAACCATTACCATCATAATTGGCTGTACAAAAGCCCAAATTACACCCAAATAAGACCCTGCGAAGCGGGCCTTAAGGTCATTCTTCGCAAGAGTCCTAATCAATTTTATTGTATCTTTTAGAAAGCTTTTCTGGGATGAAGCTTTTTCCATACAAATAATCCTCTTAATCTAAACTAGTTATTTCTCTTTTCAAGAAATTCTTTGTAACTCCAATTTACTTTGTCCTTGTCAGAAAGAATGAGATCTTCTGCTGTCATTCCTTCTGGAAGTGGCCATTCTACTCCGATATCAGGATCGTTCCACATAAGTCCGCCCTCATCGTTTGGATGATAGAAATCAGTAACCTTGTAGCAGAACTCTGCATGGTCTGAAAGAACGAGGAAACCGTGAGCGAAGTTCTTTGGAATCATGAACTGCTTCTTGTTCTCTGCTGTAAGTTCTACACCAGCCCACTTACCAAATGTCTTTGAACCTGGACGGAGGTCTACGGCTACATCATAAACTGAACCTGATACTACACGTACGAGCTTGTCCTGTGGATACTCAAGCTGGAAGTGAAGTCCTCTGAGAACACCTTTCTTTGAAGCAGACTGGTTGTCCTGTACAAATTTGTAGTCAAGACCTGCTGCCTTCATATCGTTCTCATTGTATGTTTCCATGAAGTATCCTCTGTCGTCTCCGAACACCTTTGGTTCGATTACGCAAAGTCCTTCGATTCCGTTCAAATCTTTTGTTACTGTAATAGCCATCTTAAAATTCTCCTTCTGCAACACTTACAAGATACTTACCATAGTCAGACTTCATGAGTGGTTCTGCAAGTTTCTTAAGCTGAGCAGCATCGATGAAACCTCTCTTGAAAGCGATTTCTTCGATACATGAAACATACATACCCTGTCTCTTCTGAATTGTTGAAACGAAGTTTGAAGCTGAAAGAAGCATATCGTGGTTACCTGTATCAAGCCATGCAAATCCACGACCAAGTGTTTCAACATAAAGGTTATCCTTGTCAAGGTAAGCGTTATTTACAGCTGTAATTTCAAGCTCGCCTCTAGCTGAAGGTGTGATAGTCTTAGCAATTTCTACTACTGAGTTGTCATAGAAGTAAAGTCCAGGTACAGCGTAGT
>DAISYI010000076.1:0-6028 GCA_036825385.1 Lachnospiraceae bacterium
GATCAGATTAAACAACTAGTGGACGACATCGAGAAGGATATCTTCAGCAGAGAGGAACGTGAGATTCCTAGCTCAGAAATTGGCGAAGCATTGATGAGAAAGTTAAAAGCGCTCGATTCAGTTGCATACGTGCGCTTTGCATCAGTATATAAGGAGTTCAAGGACGTAGACACCTTTATGAGCGAACTTCAGAAACTCCAGGATTAACAGAAGAAATATAAACTTTTTCTAAAAGGGTTAAGTTTCTTCCTATCGTTACGATATATTATTTGTAACGAAGAATGAATTATGGAGAAATGCGAATGAATGTATCAGGTATCAGACCTTTAGCAGGTATCAATAGAATACAGAGCGTTAGCGAAGTACAGAATCAAAAATTGATATCAACCTTAATCTTGAGGTTCCAGCCAGAGACATTTCAAAGCAGACATTTAATTCAGCTGACCTTGCAAAGCAGTATGATTCCAGAAAGACATACGAAATGAAGGGTGCAGATAGCGATATTCGTACACTTGATGTAGAGAAAGCTATCTCAGCTATGCAGAAGGATACAGCACTTCAGCAGTATCAGTACTTCGTAGGTAACAGAGTAACTGAAACAGCTCAGACAAATGTAAACAGAGCAGTTCAGAACTTCGAAATCTAAAATATATATCTTTTCATATATGAAACAGCACCAGCCTAGAGGTGCTGTTTTTTCATGCGGAAAAAGCATCATATCTACTCTTACATAGTGTCAGATTTCCCTTTTTGCAAGTTTTTTGTTATAATACAAGGCGCTGTTTAAAAAAGAAAGAAAAAGAGGACATATTTTGAGTAAATTATTCCCCGATGATTATATAGATAGTGTTTATGGAGTAGACTTTAAGAAACTCTATGATGAAGGATTTCGTCTACTGCTTTTCGATGTGGATAATACTTTAGTACCACACGGAGCGCCAGCAGATGAGCGCGCGATAGCGCTTTTTTTCGAAATCAAAGAAATCGGATTTAAGTATTATTTCCTTTCAAATAATAAAGAAGGTCGTGTGAAGAGCTTCTGTGAAGCTGTTTCTGGAGACGGATATATCTTCAAGTGTAACAAGCCTTCACCACGTGCGTACCTTCGTGCAATAGCACTTACAGGAATTAATAAAGAAGAGGCTTTTTTCTTCGGCGACCAGATTTTTACAGATATCATGGGTGCGAAAAATGCAGGCATCCGTCATGCGATGGTAAAGCCTGTGCTTAAGTGGAAAGAAGAGCCACAGATTGTTCTGAAGAGATTCCTCGAGGCAATCGTGCTCGGATTCTACAAGCTTCACACTAAAGGCGGTAAGAATCAGAAGAAAGTGCCTTTGAAATAATTATAATGGAGGGTTAAAAATGAGAATTGGTATTGCAAACGACCATGCAGCTGTCGAGATGAAGAAGGAAATTGCTTCATATCTCGAGTCAAAAGGATTCGAAGTTGTAAATTACGGAACAGATGATAATGCTAGCGTAGACTATCCAGTTTATGGTGAAAAAGTAGCTACAGCTATCCGTGACAAAGAGGTAGACCTCGGTGTACTGATCTGTGGAACAGGTATCGGTATTTCGCTTGCTGCAAACAAGGTTCCTGGAATCAGAGCAGCAGTTGTATCAGAACCTATTTCAGCTAGACTTAGCCGCGAGCACAACAATGCGAATATCATTGCATTCGGTGCGAGAATCGTAGGACTCGAGGAAGCAAAGGGTATCGTAGATGCATTCTTTGGAGCAGAGTTCCTGGGCGACAGACATGCAAGAAGAGTAGATATGATCGATGATGTAGATAAGCGTAATCACTGATTATACATTGTTGACAAAACAGAACTCGCAAAGTAAAATATATTAGTGATTTTTTTAAAATAAGGAGGAATAACTTATGGTTTCAGCCGGAGATTTTAAAAACGGCCTTACTATTGAATGGGATGGAAAGGTTTGGCAGATCGTAGAATTCCAGCACGTAAAACCTGGAAAGGGTGCTGCTTTCGTACGTACTAAACTTAAAGATATCGTAAATGGTGGTGTTAACGAAACAACATTCCGCCCAACAGAGAAATTCGAACAGGCTCACATCGAAAGACAGGATTTCACATACCTTTACAACGATGGTGAGATGTACAACTTCATGAACGCAGAGACATACGATCAGATCTCTCTTACAGCAGAGAATATCGGTGATTCTCTTAAGTTTGTAAAAGAGAACGAAGTAGTTAAGCTTGACTCTTACAAGGGAAATGTATTCGCAGTAGAGCCACCTCTCTTCGTAGAACTTGAGATCACTCAGACAGAACCTGGATTCAAGGGCAACACAGCACAGGGTGCTACAAAGCCAGCAACAGTAGAAACAGGCGCTGAAGTATATGTTCCTCTTTTCGTAGATACAGGCGATGTAATTAAAATCGACACAAGAACAGGTGAATACCTCTCACGTGTAAATAACAAATAATACGTCTTTACAACTGAGACTCACTCTTTAGAGTGTGGTCTCAGTTTTTTTATTTTGAACAATCAGAATAAATAACACCCTGAATTTTAGCATTTCATTGTAAAATTCAGGGTGTTATTTTTCTGATTGTATTTTAAGGAAATAAAAGAGACCACACCCTGCAGTGTGTGGCCTCAGTTGTAAGGATATATATCAGAGGGGAGCCCCCGATATACCATAGTTTAGATGGATTATGTTTTTTCACGTAATCTCTACAGGTCGACCTTCCATAATCCGTGGAGATTGCAAAGCTCGTAGCAAGTAACAGCTTTTTCACCGTCAAGAAGTGCGAAATCAGCTACAGGCTTGTCTCCAGGGTTTAGCTTCACTACGTGTGCACCCTTATTTGTTTCGAGAGCGATGAATTCGATGTAGTGAGCTGCTTCGCTTGGGTGGATGACTTCTCCAACCTCTACGTGAACTGTATTTCCATTAATAGTTACTACTGGAACGTGTTTCTCTACAGCGCCATCTACTTCGCCTGGGATGAGTTCTTTCATAGACTCGCCACAGCAAATAGTATCAGGAGCGCCGTCCTGAAGAAGATAGATGACTTTCTTACAGATGTTACATTTGAAAAATCTCATTGAAATTACCTCTCTTTCAATATTCAACCCATATTTAATAATATATCATTTTTTCAGAAAATTACCACTAGTATTTGTGGAAAAGTTTGAACATTACTTTACCTTGATACGAAAACCTACTGTTTTATCAGGTCTAAAACTAGTATAATAAACATATATTTGGAGGAGAAGACATGTTTAAAGCAGTTATATTTGGCGGTGGAAGCGGGCTTTCACAGCTACTTAAAGGTATGGAGAATTTCCCTTGGGAAATCACATCGGTTGTATCTGTTTCTGACAACGGAAAGAGCACTGGGGCGCTCAGAAAGGAATTCTCGATTCCAGCGGTCGGTGACATCACTAAAGTTATGATGGCGATGTCGGACAAACCACAGGAAGTAAAGGATCTCTTCATGTACCGTTTCGACGAGAACAGTTCGCTGAATGGCCATTCTATAAAGAACCTAATCATGACAGCACTTCTCGAGATGGAAGGGGATTTCTCGCATTCCATCCCGATTCTGTCAGATCTACTAGATATAAAGGGAAACATCTTCCCGGTTACGGAGGACAATGTCGACCTCGTCGGAACGACAGCCGATGGAAGTGAAATCGTCGGCGAGTCCGAAATTACTGAGGCGAGAAGTCGAATCAAAGAGCTTCGTTACGACAAAGATGTTACAGCAAACCCTAGAGTTCTTAAGGCTCTGAAGGAAGCAGATATTATCATCTTTAGTTCAGGCTCACTAATTACGAGCATTATGCCTCACATCATTATTCCAGAGATTCAGGCGGCAGTACGTGAGTCTAAGGCGAAAAAGCTTTACGTCTGCAACATTCTTACACAGCCGGGTGAGACAGATGATTTCATGGTTTCAGACCATATCAATCTTCTCGAGAAATACTTGGGAGCAGGTGCAATCGATGCAGTTATCGCAAATGATGCATCACTTCCTGATGATTTGAAACTTCTGGCAAATTCAGAAGGAAAGAGCCGAGTACATATCGACATTGAGAAACTTAAAGAGAATGATGTCGAATTGATTTCAGACAAGATTTATTTGATAGAAGATGGTTCTATAAGACATGACGCATTGAAGACAGCGTACCTCATGTTCTCATACATTATGGACCGTAGTAAATAGAATTGAGAGATAAAATGACAGACGACGTATCATATTCAATTGTAGACATTAGACGTTTCGACGACGCACAGATTGAGGGCTTCTACGAGTATCTTTCACCTGATAGAAAGGCGAAAGCAGATGCCTGCAAACTGACAAATGACAGAAAGCTCAGCATCCTTTCATCCTTCCAGCTCGAGAGACTTCTCGAAGGGATGGATGTACAGAAACCTTATAATTACACATATCTTCCTAGTGGAAAACCAGTTCTCGATGGGGAAAATGTGTATTTTTCAATTTCGCACAGTGGAAACTTCGCAGCAGCAGTAGTCTCGAAGAAATACTCAGTGGGAATCGATGTAGAGGACATGGTTTCTAAGAAGCGCGATCCGGAGAGGCTGAAGAAGGTTTCAGAGAAATATTTTCTTCCGGAAGAACTCGAGATGATTGATGATTCGGAAATGTTCTTTAGAATATGGACGATGAAAGAAGCTTACATGAAAGCTATCGGTAAGCCGCTTCTCACAGTGTTTAGGGAAAAGGCTTACGATCCCGAAGATATTGCTCTCACTCAGAAGCATTCTTCAGATGCAGTATTCTCGATTTATAGAGTTGTGCCAGAGTAAGGCAAGTGTTAGGATGGCTGTTTTTTCAGGATAGGAAGTAAAGATTTGAAGGCAGGAGCATACAGAGCGACAACTAAAGATGGAAAAGTGGTTTACCGCTCGAAGATTTCCTATCACGGGAAGTCGGTATCGCTCGGCACGTACGAGACTGAGGATGAGGCGAATGGTGCGTACTCGGAAGCTCAGAAGCTCTACACAAATTTGAATCTTACGATTGATGAGGTCTTCCTCGGGGACAAGGTTCGAGCTGGTCATAAGGGGCGTTTCCTCCCTTCGGACAAGGTTGTTTCCATTCTGAATCACAGGGATCATGACATTTACATTAAGACGCCGATTTATATTAGAAACGGTTATATTTCTTACTTTATGCGAGATGGCTCGGAGCTTAAATTCGACATGGATGAGTTGTTCTATTATTCGTCTCATCGAATCCTGAAGCGTGGAGAGTCTCTCTATGTAAACGACTTCGGCATGCAGTACAGAATTCTCGATCGATACGGAATTCATATAAATTCGGTTTCAGGGAAGGACTATACATTTGTAAATGGCGATTCTCTAGATTTCCGTTCGGCGAATGTAATCGTGGTGAATCCGTATTTCGGTGTTCATAAGAAAGAAGAAGTGGAGGGTAAACCTTACTTCGAGGCGAAGATTCACTTGAATGGCGATTACATAATCGGACGATACAAAACGCAGGTGAAGGCGGCTATCGCGTATAATAAAGCCTGCGATTATGCAAAGGAGAATGGGCTCAATCGTGAGTTTATTCAGAATTATATTGATGAAATCTCACCGCGAGAATACGCGGATATCTATACTGAGATTAAGTTGCCACAGAGTTTTCTGTCTTTCTTTGAATAGGAGGTTAACGTGGTAAAGTATCATAGTACGAGAGATAACACGAACATAAAGACTGCTTCAGAGGCGATTCTGCAGGGCTTGGCAGAGGATGGAGGACTCTTCGTTCCGGACCAGATTCCGCCGCTACCATGCATAATAGAGGACATGGTTTCTATGTCCTATCAGGATATTGCGAAGGAAATCCTGGGCGCATTCCTCGGAGACTTCACGAAAGAGGAGATTGCCTACTGCGTAGATCACGCTTACGATGAGAAGTTTCGCGATGAGTCTATAGTTCCGCTTTCTTACGCTGATGGTGCCTACTACATGGAACTCTACCATGGACGAACCATGGCTTTTAAAGATATGGCGCTTTCA
>DAISYI010000076.1:6038-7866 GCA_036825385.1 Lachnospiraceae bacterium
CTCGGGCGATACAGGAAAGGCTGCGCTTTCGGGTTTTTCAGATGTAGAAGGAACGAAGATAGTTGTTTTCTACCCGAAAGATGGAGTGAGCCCTATCCAGAAGGCTCAGATGGTGACGGAGCAGGGAAAGAATACTCTCGTCGTGGGAATCGACGGGAACTTCGATGATGCTCAGACTGCGGTAAAGGAAATAATGTCTGATCCGACTGTGAAGGATGAATTGAAGAAGCATGGATTTCGCTTCTCTTCGGCTAATTCAATCAACATCGGTCGTTTGATTCCGCAGATTGTATATTATGTGAATGCATATGTTTCTCTGGTTCAGTTTGAAAGAATTGAGAACGGAGATGAGGTGAATGTCTGCGTTCCGACGGGAAACTTTGGAAATATACTTGCTGCTTTCTATGCGAAGCTTATGGGGTTGCCGATTGGAAAGCTTATAGTCGCATCTAATGAAAATCGTGTGCTTACAGATTTCTTTGAGACTGGAAAGTATGATGCAAATCGTGAGTTTCATCTTACCAATTCGCCTTCTATGGATATTTTGGTATCTAGTAATTTAGAAAGGCTGATTTTTCATGCGACATCAGGAAGTATCGTTCAGACGAAGAGTTTGATGGAGGAACTTTCTGAGAGGAAGAAGTATGAATTGCCATTTCTTTTGATGGACAATATTGATGATTTTGAAGCTTTTTCTGCGACGGAAGAGGAGACTCTGAAGAAGATTGGAGACCTCTATAAGAAGTCGGGTTATCTGATTGATACGCATACGGCGGTGGCAGCTGTCTGCCTGGACAAGTATCGTGAATTGGGCGATGAAAGACCGTGTCTCGTTGCGTCGACAGCGAGTCCGTTCAAGTTTCCGAAGGCTATTTCTGCTGCGATTTCGTATAAGGGTGATGGCTTGTCGGATATCGAGCTTGTAGAGAAGATGGCGGTGGATTTAAAACTTCCGATTCCGGAAGCTATTGAGGAGCTGAAAAAGCTTCCTGCTCGACATAAGAAGACTTGTAAGAGAGATGAGATGCTCTCAGTTGTATATGAATTCCTTGGAATATAAATGGAAAGGACTCGCGGGAAAGGAGGTTCCGCGAGTCCTTTTTGAAAGGAAGAGTTTATGAAAAGTGTGTTGCTGTCTAGAATGTAATAATCAAATGGATAGTTCCAAATGAATAGATGAACGGGATGACATATGAATGTTCACAGAGTTCAATCAAATCTGTATCAACTGTCTTAGGTGGTTCGAGTGAAAGCTCGATTGAATGAGAGTTTGATACATTTACACCGTAGAGTCCGTTGTGGAGATTAAGGAAATCCTCGACGGACGCTTTTACGTATTCGTTAAATTCTTCAAATTCCATGCTAGCATAGCGTGAAGCAAATTTCACGGCTGTAGCTTTCGGCATGTCGAGATAGGTTACAGCTTGGAAATCTCCACCGATTGCCTGCTCTACGCAGTAGTTTACTGGATACTCTGATGCTGGAACAGGAGCCATAGGAGTGAAGTCCTCTCCGATGAATCGAACGAAATCGTTGAAGAGTAGTTTGAGATAAGCTTTTGCAAAATCATCAAGTTCATCTTCTGCAACGATGAGGAACTTCTTTACAAGCTGATCGAAATGAGACTGATTCTCAATATCCATATCATAGATTTCAGTGTCATTCTGATAGTCGAGAAGATAATCCTGAAGCTGCTCGTTTGAAAGGATACCCATATCAACGAGGTTCTGACCTAGAAGGAGGTAATCAGGATTCTGTGCGTGTAAGAGGTCCTGAACCTGTTCGTCAGTTAGATAATCGCGTTCGACTGCGATTTCACCGAATCTCT
>DAISYI010000077.1:0-399 GCA_036825385.1 Lachnospiraceae bacterium
ATACCAAGTAATAGCAACCATTTCCAATTATATCTTGGAATAAGAATAGCAAAAAACAATACCCAGATAACCAGATATGATATTCGATTTACATATGTAACAATTGAGTATTCTGCTACCACGTTCATCTCAACAGTTACATTAAGAATCATAAAAATTGCAATAAATGGAATAGCCGGCAAAAGTCTTTTGTATCTCATTTTATCACCTTTCATATTCGAATTTCTAATTCACGAATTATCTTCTTTATTTTTAATATATACGAATAATTGTTTATGTCCATAGTATTCTAGGGCAAAATTATAAACTTTAACTTTTCCAAGATTTCCATCAAAAAACCACCAGGAAGCAATAACTTCCTAGTGGTTTATAAAATTCATTATTTCCTTAATTTACGCT
>DAISYI010000077.1:409-6363 GCA_036825385.1 Lachnospiraceae bacterium
ACGCTAGTTCTCCAATACTCGACAGCTTCTTCAAGCCACCCTTCTGCATTTGTTCCTTTACCGATTCCGATACCATGTGGTACGCGGTAGAACTGCTGATACTTGTATGGGATATTGTACTTCTTAAGCGCCTTCGCAAGCACATCTGTATGCGATCCAGAACGAACGATGATATCGTCATCTCCCGTAAACATATATGTAGGAGGGAAATCTTCATCGATCCAATTCTGAACACAGAGAGACTCTCTCTGCTCCTTGTTTGGAGTCCAGCCAAACATAAAGAGATTTCCTCGCTCTGAGAACCAAACTCCGATGAGACCATCCCAGATATTCCAGTATGGATGATCCATCCAGTGATTGATGTTCGTCCATGGATATCCGAGAATCAAACATCCCGGTTTTGGAAGATTATACTTCTCATAACCATAAATCTTAGAACCGAAGATACCAGCGAGGTTACCGCCTGCGGAAAAACCTACAAGCGCATAATCGGTAGGATCAATCTCCAAAACCTCTTTATTCTCAATCATGTACTGAACAGTACGAGCGAGATCCTGCATAGGAGCATGATCCGCGCAATGGAATCCTGTTCTATACTCCAGTACAATTGCTGTAATTCCCTGCTCATTCAGATGCGCTGCGATAGCATAGCCTTCTGCATCCTTTATACAGTGAGCATAACCACCGCCCGGAAGGACAATGGCACACTTACCATTTTTCACCTTATCATTCTTAAAAACTGTAATACGAACATATGAAAGATGCTTATTATTCGCACATTCCTCCATAGTATAGAGAGGAAGCTGCATCCATCTTCCCTGCTTTATGAGTTCGATTCTGCGCTCCTTACCTGCTTTCTTATCATTAGCAAAGCCTGCTACGATATACATCTTTGCAATCATAAAAACAGTAAGAAGAGCTGTAAGAGCAAGATATACTCCTAAGATAACTAAAATACTTACACCAAAAATCATTTTGTCTAATCCAGATTTCTAATAAATTTATCAACTTCTTCAGCAGTTATACGCTGCTGCTCTTTTCTCGACATAGAAGCTTTACCATCACCGGCCTGAATACCATAGTCACCAAACTGAGCATGATTTCCACCCTCGAGTTTCACTACAGTATTCTTCTTGTGAATCTTCTCAGTCTTCATATTCTTATCCTGAGTTCCATATACGACTAGAGTCTTCTCTGGTTCTACAGATTTAAGCGGATATGACCCCAAGAGGATCAATCCAACAAACTTATCCGTATTAGAATTAAAGCATGTGCCAGCAGCAACTCCTCCCAGAGAATGTCCTAACATATACCACTCATCCACCCCAGGAGTATTCTTTACCGGAGCTTCATAAGCATCCATATCGAAGAAAGCCAAATTAAAAGGCATCCTGCAAAGGGCAACAGTATATCCTTTTTCAGAGATTGCCTTCGCCATCGGAAGATACGCCCTCATCTCGACCTTTCCACCAGGATAGAAAACCACACCTTTTCTGGTATCAACATCCTTCGGCGGTTTCACAAGATAGTACGAACCCTTCTCCGAAACACTTGCCTCCTTCGAAACCGAAACCGCTCTGTCCGACGCCCGATAATAATTCGAACTATACGACAGAACTACCAGCTCCATGAAAAGCAATATGAAGAAGAACGCCCAAGCGAGAAACTTAAATGGGTTCTTAAATTTAAGAAGCATATATTATCCCTGCAGACCTCTAGTCTGTCTATCCATATCCTCAACAACGATATCATAGATTTCGCCCTTTGAAGCGCAGTACTCAAGTACAAGCCAAGGCTTATTTGTATGAAAATGAAGCTTAATGAGATCCTCATCTCCTACACATAGAAGCTCATCACCGATGAAATTCTCAGCGATATAATCTCTGATTTCATCTACATCGAGTTCCTCATCATCTACTGGTTCTAAAAGAAGCTGTGTGTCATAACGAAATTCAATTGACTGTGCCATTTTAAATGTCCTCCATTAATATACATTTCACGCGGAAAAAGCCGCGCAATTTACTTTTTCAGTTTTTTCCTATATATGCGATTGTTCTCTTTCTCTTCGAGCCAATCACCTATCATAGTAAGATATCGCATACACGGCTCAGTTGCAATAGCAAATAGTATAAAAAGCATCATACAACGTGTAGAAATAAACTCAATTTCAAATAATGAGTTTAGGAAATACGCTGTAAGGCCAAGACCAATCATACAAAGCGCGATAACCACACCGCGATATACATTCACAGGTTTTGCAATATTTAACAAAATTATAAATCCTACTATCGCAAGCAGGAAAGTAGCTGCAACCGAAATATCTGTCGCATTTACCTTAAATACCTGTCCGAATACAACGAGCGCTGCAATCGAGAAGAAATCCGTGAGCGCTGCAGGCAAGCTCTTTATAAGCACCTTGTGCAGGAATCGTCCCTGAATTCTCTGATGTGACGGTTCGAGTGCCAGGAAGAACGCTGGTATTCCGATATTGAACGAACTGATAAGCGTGATCTGCGCAGGTTTCAAAGGATAACTCATAATCGAAACAATTGCAAACACAGCGAGAAGCAGCGAGAAGATATTCTTCACGAGAAAGAGACTCGCTGATCTCTGGATGTTATTTATCACTCGCCTTCCCTCTCCCACGATTTCTGGAAGATGTGAAAAATCAGAATCCAAAAGAACTACCTGTGACGACTGAACTGCAGCATCCGAACCCGAAGCCATCGCGATAGAACAATCTGCGTCCTTCATCGCAAGGATATCATTTACACCATCACCAGTCATAGCGACCGTATGTCCGTCAGACTTAAGCGCCTTCACAATCATTCTCTTCTGCTCTGGAGTAACTCTGCCGAAGACTGTATACTTTCTAACCGCTTCCTTTATATCAGCCTTTGATGTAAGTGTGCTCGCATCAACATAATTCTCTGCACCATCGATATGAGCCTGCTTGCTTACTTCAGAAACGGTACGCGGATTATCACCAGAAATAACTTTTATCTCTACACCCTGCTTCTTAAAGTATGAGAATGTTCTCTTCGCATTCTCTCGAACAGGATTCTGAAGAAGCACGAAGAATTCCGGAGTCACACGCTCTCTTAAAGCACCATCATTCGGTACCGGAGTTGATCCATTTCCATATTTTGCAAAAAGAAGAACTCGATATCCCCTATTTGCATAAGCATTCACTAGATTCGAATAATCCCTATCACACGCCTTCAAAAGAATATCCGGCGCTCCAAATACATATGTTCCATCTTCAAACTGCACAGCTGAGAACTTGTACTTCGACGAGAAATTCATTCCACCCACAACTCTATGTCTAGAATTCTGTTCGAAGAAATCCCTCATCGCCTGCATCGTCATATTATCATCAGAAAGCGCAGAAAGGTACGAACCGATTCTCTCCCTCTGACTCTCCGTAATATGCATAAGTCGCTCTGTTTCAGCAGGTTTGACTGGCTGCTTTTTCCGCTTATTCTTCTCAAGCGTGAGATCATCCACATCCGTTTCAGTGACACTGAATAATTCAAACGCCTCTGTATCATCAGGGCTTACGACGTCAGCCACCAGCATCTTCGTGTCAGTAATCGTACCCGTCTTATCGACGCAAAGCACATCTACTCTAGCGAGCGACTCGATACTCTTCATATTGTGAAGCATAACCTGCTTCATCGCGAGCTTCACAGCGCTCATCGCAAGAGTGACGCTCACAAGCAGATACAAACCTTCCGGAATCATACCGATTACTGCTGCCACCATCGATGTAACACTTGGGGAAAAAGCCGTCCCTTTAAAGTAATATGACTGAACGAAGAGAGTCACTCCTATCGGAATGAGAAGTATTCCCATGAATCCAACGAGGTTATCAATCGATTTAACCATTTCTGACTGCTCGCCCTGTGGAAGAGACTTCGCTTCCTGCATAAGTTTATTTATATAGGAATCCTTTCCTACGCGAGTAAGGACAGCATAGCATTCACCAGAAACGACGAAACTTCCCGACATAAGCTCGTCTTCCGGATTCTTTTCAATTTCATCAGACTCACCAGTCAGAAGTGATTCATTTACATAAACCTGACCAGACACTACCTTTGCATCTGCAGGAATCTGATCTCCAGAATGAAGTATAATCACATCCGCGCGAACCAGGTCCTCAACCTTTACTCGCTTCTCTGCACCGTCTCTAAAACACAGGATATTCGGCGAATTTATAATCGATAGCTTGTCCAGAACATTTTTTGCATAGATTTCCTGTGCGATACCGATTATCATATTGCAAAAGATTACTGGCAAAAACGTCAAACTATTAAAGCTACCAGCCATAATTAGAAGAATTGAAATTATCAGGAATATCAAGTTGAAATATGTGAAGGTATTCTCACGTACGATATCCTTTATAGTCTTCTGAGATTTTTCTGCTTGAATATTGTTTCGTCCCAGGCGTTTCTCTTCTCTCGCCTGCTCACTAGTAAGTCCTATCATTTTTACTTCCCTATTTAATCTAACCATTTAAAAATCCATATAATTATAGCACACATACTTCACAAATTGTGGGGTGCAAAATGTGATTGTATGTGTGCTATTCTTCATTTATTTGATTATATTCAGTTAGTCTAATCTGTTATCTTATATTCAGCTCTTACCCAATTCATAAACTCGTTAAATATGTCATTCTCAGACTCTCGATAAGCTTCGCTTAATCCTTTATTATGACACAGTATTTCATCGAACTTTTTTAAATCCTTATTATTTACCAAATACTCAATTAATAGACTTGATTCAAAATAAGACAATGAATCTATCTTCTTTAGAGGCTTTGAACCAATATCAGTTTCATATGCACTCCTCATCGAATAATCATTAATCCCCAAATATTCTTGAAGCTTATTCTTTAAATCCTTTCTCTGCAAAGAAACTGCACCTATACATTGATTCCATATAAATGCATCAAATTTCTTCTTATAATTCTTTTTGTTATAAAGTTTCAAAACCTCCAGATAAAACTCTTTTTCAGCTCCTTCCATCTCATTATTCTCTAATCTAGCAAAATAATAGTTATTCAATTTATCATTCCTAGTTATTTGCAAAGAACAATACTCAGCTAACCCTTCTCCAAACCATATTGGATGCGATTCCTTTCCAGCATATGCATGAGTCAATTCATGTAAACGAACGTTCAAATCAGCCCACTCTTCTAAATGAATCTCTTTACCCCCAATATTCGTTGTGCACAGTCCCAATCCAACAGTTGGCTTATCCATAATTCGTATTCTAGTAAAAGTTTTCAACTCTTTTTTTAGCGTAGGTGAAATCTTACCCAAATAATTCTTTAATTTATTTTTTCCACTTAAAAATTCATATAAAATCTTATAGTCTTTTCTAGAATTATATTTGTACTCTTTGTATTTAGAAAACCTAAACTGATCATCATAAATTACAAATCCATCTTTATCTTCCAGATTATATCCAGCAATCTCTTTAGAAACATTATCAATTTTAAGTTTCTTTTTTTGATTTAACGAAGACAAATATTCATTGGTTCGGCTTCCACTATCATCAAGAAACTCACTATAACCATATTTATCAACAAGCCATTTTGCATAGTTAACTATTATTTTTCTATTAGTTCTATAGTTATCATCACATCTTTTATCTAAATACTCTGGGAACAAAGTCAAGCACTCATAATTATTATCCGATACTTTTACTTTTTTATTTGTATCACCTCTAAGAATTTTTGAAAACGAATAACCTTTCCAATAACCGTTCTTATTCAGAATATGATTGACATATAAAATCAAATATTCACCTGAACATATTTCTTTCTCTTTTACAAATATTGATCCTTCTTCTGTTCCTAAATTTTTAAATGTACTCGGAACAACGTAGATACGTGCCTTTCTTACACTCCCTAACGCACTTTTTATGTTAGACATATCCTTCTGAAC
>DAISYI010000077.1:6442-7666 GCA_036825385.1 Lachnospiraceae bacterium
GTTTCGAATCTTTAAAAAGCAATAACTTACTCTGTATAAATGTTCTGTTGCTGTACGGGCACAACAAACAAAGTAAAAAAACAAAAACAGCCACTATAATCCAATATCTTTTTTTCATTTTTCCCCCCTATTTATCAAAAAACAAATCAATACATTTCAACAAACGATCTCAATCTATATTACATATTTCCTTTTTATCCACTTCACAAACGAATCGTAGAGTTCATCCTCTGTTTGACCGAATGCAGCATTCATGCTTTTTATGCCTTCATGAAACTCCATGGCACTCTTCATCTGTTTTGTCTCAATTAAATACTCAATCAACAAACAACATTCCGGATACGTAAGATTATTTAATCTCGAGTTAGATATACCTTGTGGTAATATTTTTAAATAATATGTATCTTCTATATACTCACTAGCCTCTTTCTTATTTAATAATGTGTAAGCAGCAATACAGTTCTCCCATTTTAAAAAATCAAAAGTATCTCTTTTAAGTTGACCACCACTTACAGCTTCGTATTTCTCCTTTATCTTCTTATAATATTCTCTCTGATCAGGCGTTAAGTTATTTAAGCTTTCAATCTCCCTTTCATATCCATATTTCTGGGACTCTATATTCTTATCATTTAAACTCGAAGCCCACTTCAAAGCATAATATTCCGCAAGGCCTTCACCTAACCATATTGCATTTGTCTCCATATCTTTCTCCAGATATGCATGTACTAACTCATGAATAAAAGTATCTGTATTCCAATTATGCTGTGAAACCTTAATACTGTTATTTAAAGTCACCGATGTTCCTATAGTTTGTCGAATATCAAAACGTATCAAATCATATTTTGAAATTTGCTTGCCCACAAGTCCTTTTATTTTATTTAAATCATTTCTAAGATCCTTATCTACTTTCAAAACAGAATAAATATTCTTATAGGCTTCTTCTATGTTTACTGTGTCATTTTTATAATAACTAAATGTAAAACGATTATTTTGAAGTAAAACTTTTCTTCCACAATGAACATCAAGTTCTGCCGCTTCTCCGCCTGAATCAAGAAGTCTCAGTTCAGGCATTCCGCATATGTCAAGTTCACGAATGACCTTTGGTGTTAATGATGCTACTGTTATTCGATTTGCCTTCATGTACTTTTCCAGTTCTGCCATGTTGTATCTATTTTCTGTTGATACTACATATATTGCCGCACCGTTCAGCATTGCTCCGAATAT
>DAISYI010000078.1:0-7488 GCA_036825385.1 Lachnospiraceae bacterium
TATTCTTGCCGGAAGAAAGCGTTTGCTTAAATGCTTCAGATATTTTGGATATTCTGAGAGTAGAAATAACAGAGGCTCAGAACTCGGAACAAAACAAGTTTAGAAGTATTGATTTTTCAGATATAAAGAGACGTCGTAGAGATAGAGAAATTGTTCGTGCGTTGCATGAATCTATCGAGAAAGGGAATATTAGAGCATATTATCAACCGATTTATGATGTGGGAAGTGCAAGACCGACATTTGCAGAAGCGCTCATCAGAATTGATGATTCTTTGCTCGGTATTTTGGAACCTGGAAAATTTATATCGCTGGCTGAAGAGGATGGTACGATTCTTCGTCTGGGAGAGCTTATCTATCGCGAAGTATGTAAGTTTATTAGAGATAATGACCTTGAGAAACTTGGAATAGGCTATATAAATATAAATCTATCGCCGTATCAGTGTTTGCATGAAGGCTTGGCGGAGGAATTGATATCTATTGCCGAGTATTACGGAATTGACATGTCGAAGCTTCACTTTGAGATTACAGAAACGGCGATGATAGATTTGAATGATCTAAGAGAATTGATGAATAGATTAATCGAAAGGGGCTCACGTTTTTCGCTTGATGATTATGGAACTGGATATTCGAATCTAATCTCGGTTATAGGCTTGCCGCTGGATGTAATTAAAATCGATAAGTCTGTTGTATGGTCGTATTTTAGAGACAAGAATCATTTGTTACCAAATCTAATAAATATGTTTAAGGAAGATGGTTTTGATGTTCTCTGTGAAGGAATCGAAGATGTAGAGATGAAGGAAGCTGTTGAAGAAATGGGTGCGAAGTATGAGCAGGGCTATTATTACTCAAGGCCGTTATCCGAGAAAGATTTCATATCCTATATGAAAAGCTTATAAAAAAGAAAACTCGTTTTTGAATTTTATCTTCAAAAACGAGTTTTTTATTATTTACGTGTAGCAATAAGCTTATAAATAGGATTTCCTTTTGAAGAGAATTTCTCTTCGTACTCAGTCATAACATTTCCTTCGCTCATCTTCTCGTCGTTGTGAAGGTCGTATGTGATGGCTGTGATATCGAAATCAGGGTATTCATTGATTGTTTCTACTGAATAATCGAAAAGTAGACGATTGTCTGTCTTGAATTCGATTGTATGGCCACTCTTGAGGATTGCTGCATAAAGCTCGAGGAAGACAGGAGATGTAAGGCGACGCTTAGCATGTCTGTCCTTTGGCCATGGATCAGAGAAGTTGAGGTAAATCTTGTCGATTTCACCTTTTTTGAAGAACTCTGTAATCTTCATAGCATCTTCACAGAGGAAGAGGATATTAGAAAGTGGTTCTTCTAATGAATCCATCTTCTGAAGCGCTCTGTAAAGTACACTAGAGTAGCGTTCCATACCGAGATAGTTGATTTTTGGATTTATAGTAGCAAGTCTTGTAAGAAACTTACCCTTTCCCATTCCAATTTCAATTTGAATAGGATTATCGTTGTCAAATACAGAATTCCATTTACCTTTATTATTTTCGGGATTTTGTATTGATAGCTTGTGTGTTAAAATAGCCTTGTCGGCTTCTGGGATATGACGTAATCTCAAATTAAATACCTCCTATGCAAACACTTATTGTACAGGAAAATGCTGATAAAAAATAGAGAAAAGGTGTTTAAATTGAAAAAATTTAAGAAATGTGTCACGGCGCTATGTTTAACCATGACTTTAATAACGACATTTAGAATAGATGTAAGTGCAAAAGAACTTGTAAAGTGGCCTAGTGGACCGGAGGTTCTTTCCGAGTCGGCTTATCTTATGGATATGGATACAGGAACTGTTCTCTACTCGAAAAATGAAGATGTGCAGGAGCATCCAGCTAGTATAACGAAGATTCTTACAGCGCTTATTGCAGCAGAAAAAGGAAATCTTAAGGATACGGTTACTTTTTCCAAGGAAGCTATCGCGGGAAATGAATCTAAGAAGTCTTCTCATATTGCTAGAGATGTAGGCGAGAAGATGAGTCTTGAAGACTGTATGTATGCGATGATGCTTGCCTCAGCAAACGAGTGCGCAGATGCGATTGCAGAGCATATAGGTGGTTCAAAAGAGAAATTCGTTGAGATGATGAATCAGAAGGCGAAAAAGCTCGGTTGTACAAATTCTCACTTCGTATGTTCTAATGGGTTCATTGATGAAGGACATTATGTAACAGCGAAGGATATGGCGAAGATTGCAACAGCTGCGTATAAGAACCCAATCGTAAAGAAACTTGTTACGACGAAGAAATACACTATTCCGCCTACAAATGTACATGAAGATCCTACACACCTTATAAACCATCATGACATGCTTATTCCATATAGAACTGGAAAGTATGTTTATAAGTATTGTACTGGCGGCAAGACTGGTTATACAGATATTGCTAAAAATACGCTTGTTACATATGCGGAAAAGGACGGAAAGAGACTAGTTTGTGTAATCCTAAAGGATGAGATACCATATCAGAAATATAAGGATACAACGGCTCTTTTAGATTTTGGCTTTGATAACTATTCTCATGTTGAGGCAAGTCAGCTATTTGATATTAAGACAGATGCATCAGCAAAGAAGGTTCTTAAGAATACAAATATAAAAGAAACTAAGCTAGATACATCCTTTGTAACACTTCCAAATAACGCGGATATAAAGGATGTTAGCTATTCATTTAAGTCTATTACTAGAAAGAAGGGCTCAGCTGTAGTTGGCAAGGTTTCATATAAGTATGGGAAGATAAAGCTTGGCGAGTCTAAAGTATTAAATGATGCTGAGCTAGTAAGAGAATTAGCAAAGAAGAACACTACAAAGAAATCTGCGAAGGAAAAAGCTGTAAAAATCAACATAACAATTGTTATTATTGTTAGCGTAGTGGTTGTAATAGTTCTTGCGGTGGCAGCGTGTTATTTTATTATGCAGAAGGTTAATAGGGATAAGTGGCGTGAGAGGAAGCTGTTCTAGTGTGATGCGACGTTTTGTTTGTCGCAAATAAATAATAAGACAAAAAACACCCCTACAAAGTCAATATAAACGACTTTGTAGGGGTGTTTTTATGTCTTATATATAATTTGCGTCAAGTAATATGTGTATATACAACTAACACATCTATTTCACTATTGTCTGGCAGTTGCGAGAAATGTGCTTTTGCAAGAGACAATTATGCCTTGGTTTGGGTTAAAAGTGGTGAATAATGGATATAAATATGGGGTTATTCCATTAGGCTTTCTATTAGTACAGTCAGGCGTTGTTTGTCTGCGGTGAGGAAGAGGATTCCGTCGGAGCTTTTCAACATTGTAAAGTAGAGCCCGTTGAAGGATTCACTCTTTTGAATTAGATCAAATGTGTAGTTGATAGAATCAGGTGCAATTTTTAAGAATAGCATCTCTGCTTCGATATTAGAAACAGAAGCCGAACCGCGTGTAAGCATATGTCCGATTTCATTATCTTCTTCAAGCTGAGCTTCTGATTTATTAATTACGAAGAAGCCATGTTTATCTTTTGGAAGTGCCATTGCCTGAATTGCTCTCTGGACTTGCTTATTTAAAGATGGAGATGCAGGATAGAGTGATTCAAAGAATGGCATAAAGTCTGCAGCCGTTTTGAACTGCTGGTTACGACCTTTTTCCAAGATTTCTGTCATAAGGATTCTTTCGATAACCTTCTCGCATGATGAACGAGATGGATTCTTTTTGATTGGTTTTGAATTCTCAGGCATAATTTTTCCCTCCAAGACTATGATAAAATCGATGGAAGTAAAAGGCAAGAGGATTGACGAAAAAGAGCGAGTTTATTTATAATAAGAACGTAATAATTCCACTTCGAGACTTTTCGAGCGGATAATATTTTTGAACATTTTGAGGTGACTATGGATATTCCAATGTATCGAGATGAGAAAAAAGAATACCAGTTTGAGATGATCCAGAAGAGAATCATTGAAAACGGAGGCTTGTTTAGAGCAGCTGATGCTGAAGCTTTAGGAATTGATTACCGTAGACTTCAGACATTTGTAAAGGAAGGAAGACTTAGAAAGATTAAGTCTGGTTATTATACAGATGATAAGCTTATTTCTGAGGAAAAATTAGTGACTGCTCTTTTTCCAGATGGAGTGCTTACAATGGAAAGCGCGCTATTTGAATATGGATACCTGAGTGAGCGGCCACAGATTTGGAAGATCGCTATCGATAAGAACACATCGAAGGGTCGCTTCCATCTCGAATATCCATGGGTGACACCTTTCTATACAGAGCCGGAGACACTTAAGGACGGCGTTGAAGAAATCGAAATTGCTGGAAACAAGATTGGAATCTATCAGAAGGAACGTCTGATTTGTGATGTCCTTAAATACCAGGAGAAGATGGATAGAAAGGATTTCAGAAAGGCGGTATTCAGTTATATCGATGATGAATCGAAGGATGTAGGGCTTCTGATGGAATATGCTGAGAAGCGTAAAGTAAGACGTAAAGTACATGATTTGATTGGAATATGGTTGGATTAGAATGAACGATTTGAATCAGATACTTAAGAAAATCTCGGAAGAGAGACATATCGATTTCCCTAATCTGCTTTTCTACACAATGAAGTGCGAGCTGATAAAGGCGCTATTAACATCAGACAAAAGCGTCTTCTTTACTAGTGAGCCGAAGATTCGAGAGGGAATCTATCAGACATCTAGGGATTCTGTAATCTCATTTTTTACTGAGGATTTAAGTGCGACAGAGATTATGATGATTCTTTCGAAGGAGCTTGAGAAGACAGAGTTTGTAATAGACGCTATTAAAGCGACTTCGAAGAAGGTGACGCTGGTTCTATCATACGGTAGAGCAAAGGAGAAGTTTGAAATCATTAGGAACCGTGTTGATGAAGGTGCTATCTATCCGGATCGAAAGGAGATAGAAGACTTAATCACAGGGAAAAAGCTTACAATTCTTACATACCAGCCAGAATTTAGAGTGTGTGATTTGATAGTTCCTATCCTAGATAAGCTTGAACTAATGAATGATATGGAAGTATACGAAGAGCTTTACGATGTACTTTCAAGTGATCCACTCGATGGACTGAAGCTTTTTAAGACATTTGAGAAGATGGTTTCAGAATCGGTCCTGAAAGATGGCAAGCTAGAAGGAAGATATGAACGCTTTAAGAAATATAGAAACAATACATTCCTTAAGAAGAAGTGGAAGGCGTATCTTAGAGTAAATAGAGAGATGGAAGTAAAGTGGGAAGACGTTTATGACAAGATTATGGCTTGTTTCAGTCCATTAATTGAGGCACATATCAAAAATGAGGTCTTCCTAGACTCGTGGATGCCTGAGCTTGGAAGATTCTTGGCTTAGAATGAGGATTTATGGAAAAGCATTTGAATGAAAGTTTAATTGAATATAGCAAGACTGATTTCTATCCATTTCATATGCCGGGCCATAAGAGAATGAGTCTTCCAATAGGGAATCCATATGATATCGACATTACTGAAATCGGAGGATTCGATAATCTTGCTCACCCACGCGGACTTATAAAGGATATAGAAGACAGACTTTCAAAGTTTTATGGTTGTGATAGAGCATATATGCTTGTAAATGGCTCTACATGTGGAAACCTAAGTATGATTTATGCATCCTGCAAGAGAAATGGAAACATTCTTGTAGCAAGAAATTGTCATAAAAGCGTAATTCATGCAGTTGAGTTGAAAGATCTGAAAGCTGACTATATTTATCCAGAAGTCAGCGAGGACGGAATACAGTTAGAAATTGCCCCTTCCCAAGTCGAAGAAAAATTAGCTAAAAAGCATTATGATGCGCTGATCATTACTTCTCCGACATACGAAGGAGTAGTATCAGATATTAAGAGGCTTAGTGAACTCTGTCACAGGGAAGGAACGGCTTTACTCGTAGATGCAGCTCACGGAGCGCATTTCGGTATGAATGGATTTCCTGAGAATCCAGTAAATCTCGGAGCTGATGCCGTAGCAGTAAGTCTTCATAAGACACTTCCGATGTTTACACAGACAGCAGCTCTTCTAGTAAATAAAGATAGCTTGCTGAATAGAATGAAGTTAGAAGAATCGATTCGAATCTTTCAGAGCAGCTCACCTTCATATATTCTGATGTCAGGTGTCGACAGAGGATTAGAGTTTCTGGAGAGAGATGGCGAAGAGGCAGCGAAAAAGCTTAATGATTTACTCTTAAACTTTAGAAGAAAATGTGAGAGTTTAAAAAATCTAAAGATAGTTAAGTATGATAACCTAGAGAATTCGAAGATAGTAATTCTTTCGCTGATTGAAGGGTTCACAGGACAGATGATTCTCGAAACCCTAAGAGAGAAGTATCATCTGGAACTTGAAATGGCAGTTGGACAGTACGCACTCGCAATGACGACAGTTATGGATAAAGAAAATTGTCTCGAGCGGTTGTATACGTCACTAAATGAAATAGATAATGACCTAGAAGGACAAAGACGTCTAGCTTTTTTCGATAGAAAGGACCTAGGCTTGAAGGTTCATCCTGACAAGAAGATGGAGATTTCGGAAGCGAAGGAATCGGAATTCGAATTGGTTTCGTTGGATAAAGCGGCGGGACGTATCTCATATAATGAGGTTTGTGTGTATCCGCCAGGTGTTGCGGATTTGCTTCCGGGCGAACAAATCTCTGAAGATATGATAGAATATATTAACAGAAACATAGAAGATGGACATGAGGTTGAGGGCGTTTACGACGGTTCAATCTACTGTCTGCAGGAGCATTAATGAATAAAGTTTACTTGCTAATGGGAAAAAGCTCTTCAGGTAAAGATTCAGTTTATCGTGAAGTAATGAAGAGAAACCATATTGGCCTAAAGCCCGTGGTGGCTTATACTACGCGACCTATCAGAAAGAATGAGACGAATGGTAAGCAGTATTTCTTCGTTACAGAGGAAGAGAGGGATCGTCTCATCGAAGAGGGAAAGGTTCTCGAAATCCGAAACTATGATACTGCACTCGGTGTGTGGAGTTACTTTACTGTAAATGATGATAACTGGCAGGATGAGAATCCGCATATCATGATTGGAACGCTCGATACATATGAGAGTCTGAAGAAAAACTGTACAGATCGCGAAATTATTCCGATATATATAGAAGTAGAAGATGGCGAGAGACTTGCGCGCTCTTTGAGACGCGAGAGAAAAGAGAAAAAACCGAAGTATGAGGAAATGTGTCGAAGATTCATTGCTGATACTAAGGATTTTTCAGAAGAGCGATTGAAAGAACTTGAAGTGAAGAATCGCTTTGAGAATGTCGTCTTCAATGATACGGTGAAGAAAGTACTAGCCTTTATTGAGGAAAGTTAAGAGGTCTATCTATGGATATGAGAGTCAATGAAACTCAGATTGTTAAGAATCTCGAGCCAAAGAAGGAAGTCATCGAGCAGCATGACGACAAGTTTAAGTTTACGCTTGCGAGCAAGATTGATGATAAGGATTTGGAAGAGAAGCTT
>DAISYI010000079.1:0-901 GCA_036825385.1 Lachnospiraceae bacterium
CCACTAGATGCGTCTCATTCGTTCCATTCTCTCTAGTGTAGAAGCAAACCTGATCGACAAATCTCTTTATTCGAATTCGACCGTCTTCACCTCTGATTTCCTTTCTTCGAATCAGAACCCCAACATCAATAAATGTGTAGATGTCGTTTAGAAGCTTGTTCTCATCTCGTTTTTGTGCAGCCATATTTAAGATTCTATCCGGTATATTTCTCACATCATCCGTATGAATCGTCGTCATCCCATGAACGCCAGTCGAGAACCCTTCTATCAAGCTCAAAACCTCGACTGATCTCGCCTCTGAGAGAATCATCCACTTAGGATTGAGTCTCATACAAGTCTTTATCGCCCGCGTATAGTCCATGTTTTTTCCAATGGTCATCTCTACGCAGTCCTTTCCCGGGTTCATCTTCGAATAGTGCCATTCCGGCGTATCCTCGATCGTAATAACCTTCTCTTCTGGTGTTATGAAATTCGAGAAAAATCTCGCACATTCAGTCTTTCCCACACCGGGATTCCCAGCAAATACGATATTCATCCCTGCTTTCACGCACCCCTTTAAGAGTTCAAAAACTTCCGATTTCATATACCCACTCGAAATAACATTTTCATCCGTAAGACGAACCCTCGGAAGTGACTTTCTAATGCATATGCACCTATGCCCCTGACACACATCTTCATGCACAATCGTAATACGAAGAGTCTCCGTTTCCGCTTCGAGTATCGGACTCATCTTATGAAACGGCTGACTCACCATATTGGATACTCTCTTCGTGAACTGCTCGATAAACTCATTATCAAGCACGACTTTGCTTAGCCTCGTTCTCGTATTATTGCAATCTGTTATCCATAGTTCCTTTCCGGAAAAACCAATATCCGTTACCTCATCATTAGAAATATACGG
>DAISYI010000079.1:911-1840 GCA_036825385.1 Lachnospiraceae bacterium
CGAAGAATTTCTCCTCATCTACTATGTTTCCACATCGATCTTTCATTTAACCCTTCTCCTTTATAAATTCTGTCCCTTACTCTTTGCACAATCGATTTAGAGCCCGCTCTTCGTCGAAACGCCTTTAAAGAAATCATTTATAAGGTTGCTAAAGGCCTTTCCTACAATACTTCCCCCATCATGCCCTACCAAAAATACGATAAGGGCAACCAACGCCATTATCGCAACCACTGTGATTATTGCTGCACCATACTCTCTTATTACTTCCTGCATTTTCTTCTCCTTTCAATTTGTAAACCGCCTTCTTTGAATCGTTCAGGCTCGAGTCAAAAGTTCACCCAAAGAAACTGGGTGAGCACGATTCTAGCAGTTTTTCAGCAAAATGAAATAAAGAAATTCTTAAAAAATCGCCGTTTTTAAAACTTTGATAAACTAAAAAGGACCCAAACTTTAGAAAGTTTAGATCCTTTAATTAGACTCGTTGATTTATTAATGTTTTTTCGGCGTCAAAAATTTATAATTCTAAAATCGAAACAGCCTCTGAAAAATTTTCTACATCGGCATCATCCACATTTCCTTCATCACAAAGTTTTGCAAACTTTGGATCAAGTGGGAGCTTAGCAAGAACTTTCAAATCGAGTTCCTTTGCTACTTCGTCGATGTGGCTTTCGCCAAATGGATACATTCTAGTATTGCATCCAGGGCATTCGATATAACTATAGTTTTCGATTACGCCGAACACTTTGATACTCATTTTATTCGCCATATTGATTGCTTTCTTTACAATCAATGAAACGAGTTCCTGTGGAGAAGTAACGATTACGATACCATCCAAAGGAAGTGACTGGAATACAGTAAGTGGAACGTCACCTGTTCCTGGTGGCATATCTACAAGTAGATAATCAAGTTCGCCCCAGATTACATCTGTC
>DAISYI010000079.1:1858-7478 GCA_036825385.1 Lachnospiraceae bacterium
GCTTAACTGCTCCTGCGATAACAGGGCGTCTCCATACAACAGGGTCTTCTTCGTTATCGAGAAGAAGATTCATTGACATTACCTTTATTCCATTCCTTGATTCGATAGGATATGCGCCTTCTGGAGTTGCTGGTGCAGACCCTTTAATTCCAAACATCTTTGGAATAGATGGACCAGTGATATCAGCATCCAGAATTCCCACTTTATAACCCTTCTTTGCTAGGCCTACTGCGAGAGAAGAAGTAACAGAAGATTTTCCTACTCCACCTTTACCGCTCACGATTCCTATTACATGTTTAATGTTACTAAGGGGATTTCCTTCAATCTGGAAATTTGGTTTTGGTGGTTCCATTGTTGGCATTACTATTCCTCCTTACTCTCAATAATCCCAAAAAACTACTTTTTAACTAAAAAAACAATAAGTTGTTACACATATCAACTTATCCACAGAGTTATCCCCAATTATGATTTATGGTTCCTCTTCCAGATAACTTCAAGTCCTCTGAGCAAAAGTTCCTCATCATCTATCATTTCATGTTTGCAATATGGACTTATAAGTTTGCCCATACCACCCGTGCAAACAATTGAAGCTGGTTTCCCAAACTCTGCTTCAAACGCGCTCAATATACCATCGATTGAACCTGCGGTTCCATAAACGATACCTGACTTCATACAATCTACTGTATTTGTTGCTACTGCATTCTTTGGAGCACTTACTTCTATCGCTGGTAGAAGCGAGGTTCCACTAGTGAGAGCATTAAGGGATGTTCCCAATCCCGGGCAAATCGCACCGCCTCTAAAGGCTTTGTTCTCATCTACAACTGTTATTGTAGTAGCTGTACCCATATCGATGATAAATGAAGGCACCGGATAGTATTCTGCAGCTCCGACTGCTGTTGCAATCAAATCTGCTGCTACTGTTCCGGGATCATCTATTGCTATCTTTATTCCCGTTTTTATTCCTGGAGCAATTACTAAGACTTCTGCATCAGTTATAAGCTTGACAGCTTTTTCCAACAGACCTGTTACGACAGGAACAACTGATGAGATTACTACTCCGCTAAAATCGTCAATTTTTATATCATTCAGTTTCAGAATTTCTCTGAATCTGACTGCATATCCATATTCTGTTTCTTTTGGATCAGTTGGAATGCGGAACATCGGTCCATGAACCTGGTCGCCTTCGATGCATCCAAAAGATATATGTGTATTTCCTACATCAATTCCGAGTATCATTTCACATTCTCCAATAAATCTATTAAGCGTTTACTGTACTTGTGCCAGATGCACGTGTAATGATTTTTACAATCTGAAGTACTACTGGTGTGAGAACTACTGTGATAACAATCTCAGAAATTACATTCACCATAATGAGACCCATAAGTGCAACGAATACAGCACCTACACCTTTAACCTGTTCATTCTCCATGAGTGGTCTGAAGATTGTGATGACCATAAGTACATAGAGACCTGTGTTTACTACAGGGCAAAGAAGTGTTCCGATGATAACACCGAGCTGTCTCTGCTTGATTTTCTCAAATGCCTTGAATACCATTCCTGATACCCAACCTGCAGCAATACCTTTGCCGAAGCATGTGATTACTGTTGCTGGTGCATTGAACTGAAGCATAGCCATGCTTGCTGGGTCGAGTCCTCCGAGAATCATGCCGAGAACTACCGCTCCAAACACCGCTCCAAGGAATGCTCCTGCGCCAGGTCCGTAAAGGATAGCACCGATAGCAATCGGAACGAGAACGAGTGAAATTGGAACTGGTCCTACATGAATTCCGAAAGTTGAAAGCAACTGTAGAAGTACTACAATCGCAGCGAGTACGCCTGTACCCACCATTTTCTGTGTCTTTGATACATTACTGTACATAAAATTAATCCTCCTGCTGCTGTTTCCTCAGAGTCCCTATGACTCATCTTGGAATATAGCGCAATTGCAATTATAGCCCATATTGCTAAGGAAATGCAATGTTTCTAGCACTCCACAAGATGTGTTTCTGGGCGTACAAAATCGCGAAAACTCTGCGGCGCGCGTTTTTTCTCACTTGGCGGCGCTACAACGCTCATATGTGAGAAAAATTCCGGTCAAAAGTCCCCTCAACTTGCTTCTCCTCCTTTAAAATTGCCGAAATTTCTCACTAGAAGAAAGCAAGTTGGGCTCTAGTGTGAAATTACATTTTGCACAATATTTTTTCTGAGCCCTTTTTTCTCACTTACAACCGCAATTTCTTTCATAAGTGAGAAAAACCCCAATGACTCCCTTCCTCAACTTGCTTTTACCACTAAAAACTTGCCATTTTTTCTCACTAGAAGTAAGCAAGTTGGGCTCTAGTGTGAAATTACGTTTTGTGCAATGTATTTTTACTCTTCCGAAGTTCAAAACACACCATCATACAAAAAAAACGTCCGGACCCGAAGGTCCGGACGTCATAAATACACTTACAATACATTAAAGAAAGTATGTCCACCAAGAGTGAACTTATCTTTTATATTTCGTCCCTTTAACCAAGCCTGCTTTTCAAACGCAGCTGGTGTCATAAAGAACAACTGATTCATCGCACCATTTGGGCCATGATAACGAACACCATTTATCGCATCCTGCGCAGCCTTTCTAGATGATGCACTAATTGCCTCTGGATGAGATACATAATACTCAATAACAGTCATATTAAGCTCTACATAATGTCCATTCTGTTTTACAGTCATTTTTCTTACACAAGGTTCAAACTGATATGTAACCTTACCATTCTTAGATACAGACTTCTGATATACAACCGCAGTGATAGTATTTGCATTCGCAAATCCATACCCTCTTGTATAAACTCTATTCATTATTACAGAAGCCACCGCTAACTGACCAGCATATCCCTGATTTCCAGCCTCTGACTGTACTATAGCAGCAAGCACTGAGAGTTCTGACTGATTAGAATAAACCCTTCCCTCAGTGGATGGTATCGTTGAAGCTTCTGCAGCTACTCTTTCTGCTTCCTGTGCTTTTCTCTCAGCTTCTTCTGCTTCTTTTTTCTTCTGCTCATTCGTTGGATCTTGTGCAGCTTCTTGTTTCTTTCTTTCAGCCTCTTCTCTAAGACGTTTTGCTTCTGCTTCTGCAGCTGCCCTCTGAGCTGCCGCTTCCTGAGCTGCCTTCTCAGCCTGCGCAGCCTGTGCCTCAGCTACCCTCTGCTGAATCGCCGCAGTCTCAGCCTTATACCCCTTGATATCTTTCTCAATCTCATCGAGGTTAGCCTGCTGAATATTAACTGCCTCGGCTTTCTCACTTAGTTCCGCATTCGCATCCTTTAGCTTGCCATTCAACTCCTCATTCTTCGCAGAAAGAATTTCCTGGTATGCTGTAAGTTCCTGCTGTTTTAGCTTCAGGGAAGCTGATTTATTCTTGATAGTCTCCTGAATTTCCTGGTAGGACTTCAGAAGCTCATGATCATACTTTGCGATTTGGAGTGCGTACTCGCTTCGAGTAATGAAATCTGAAATCGACTTACTTGAGAAGAGAATCGTAATCATATTCTGAGTAAGCGAATTCTCATACATATAAGCAAGCTGAGTCTTCAATGCCTTGTACTGCTTCTGCTCATTCTCAGCCGCCTGAGCAAGTTCCTGCGAAAGCGTCTCAATATCCCTAGATGCCTGAAGAACACCATTCTCCGCCTCGGCCGCTTCCTTCTTTACCTGATTAATATTTCGATTCAGGTTATTTACATTCTTCTTCGCCTCAGCCGCTTCCTTCTTAAGCTTGTCGAGCGTCTTCTTCTGACCAGCCCTATTCGAAGAAGCCTCACTCTGCTTCTTCTTAAGCTCATCCAGCCTATCCTTCTCCTCCTGCGTCGTCGCATGACAAACAACAGGACTCATCAAAGAAACCGGCACGCTAAGCGCAAAAATCAACGCAAAACACATCGCCACTCTCGCAGCCGACCTATATGCACTATTCAGTTTTTGCAAACCAAACTTCCTCATTACACGCGCTTTCTGTAATTCACATAATTAAAAATAATATCGTAATAAGTGATTTCCTCAGATTCACTATCTACGTACCACTCATCGTCCTTATCGAGGTTTGGAAAAAACTTATCCGCATCATATTCGAAATCAATTTTCGTTGCGATGACCTCATCACACATTGGTACGAGCTGCTTATAAACGCTGTCACCACCGACTACATAGATTTCCTTATCATCATAAACCTCGAGCACTTCCTTAAGCTCATCGATAGAATGCGCCACAACCACATCCTTCTGCTTAAAATTAGGATTTGTAGTCAAAACAACATTCACTCTGTTTGGAAGTGGCATTCCATTTGGGAAACTCTCGAGAGTCTTACGACCCATAACAATAACATTTCCTGTCGTAAATGCACGGAATCTCTTCATATCCTCCGGAATACGCACCAGAAGATCATTGTTTTTTCCGATAGCCCAGTTTCTATCTACAGCAACGATTGCCTTCATTTCTTATGTCCTTTCTCGGAAAAACCTTTTTCCCAAAACTTATATTTCTATCCAAATCACCTTAAATTGCTACAGGTATATTCTTAATCTGTGGCTCTGTCTCATAATCGATAAGCTTTACATCCTCTTCTGTAAAATCATAGAAATCCTTGATTTCTGGATTAAGCCAAAGCTTTGGTGCTGGATGTGTAGGGCGCTCGATCATTTCCTTGATGATAGGAATATGTCTATCATAAATATGAGCATCACCGATTACATGAACAAACTCTCCGACCTGCATATCGCAAACCTGAGCAAGCATATGAACGAGAACAGAGTACTGTGCTACATTCCAGTTGTTTGCTGTAAGCATATCCTGTGATCTCTGGTTAAGAATAGCATTAAGTGTGAGCTTTCCTGTTTCCTTGTCTGCAGTAACATTGAATGTCATGCTGTATGCACATGGATAGAGGTTCATCTCAGCGAGGTCATTAAATGCGTACATTGATGTGAGGATACGACGTGAAAAAGGCTGATTCTTAAGATCGTAAATAACCTTATCTACCTGGTCCATTGTCCAAAGCTGTCTTTCCTCATCAAATACAGCATGCTCTAAATATCTATCTCCAAAGGCATTCTTTAAACCTTCTTCATTTACATCTTTGAAATGATGCTTTACATGCATCTGATATCCGTAAGCCTTACCGATAGTTCCATCTTCATCTGCCCATTCATCCCAAATAGTTGACTTAAGGTTATGAATGTCATTTGATTTCTTCTGCCAAATCCAAAGCATCTCGTTTGTGCAACTCTTGATTGCAGTACGACGAAGTGTGATTGCAGGGAATTCTTTTGAAAGATCATATCTGTTAATAAGACCAAACTTCTTTATAGTATAAGCCTGAGTTCCATCTGGCCAGTGTGGGCGAACTTTCTCACCTTCTGTGCTAGTTCCATTTGCCAGAATATCTTTTACGTTTTCAATAAAAACCTCATCAGCTCTGCTCATGCTTTTATCCTCCCAAAATGCATAGTTTTTTATATTTTACTAGATATGGGGCGTTCGCTCAACCTGTTAGAGGTAAATATAGGTTAAAGTAAGCAAAAATAAGTGTTCGATTCCTAAAAAATGTACCGACCCCCAAAAGTTAGACCTAAAAATCTAACGA
>DAISYI010000080.1:0-7302 GCA_036825385.1 Lachnospiraceae bacterium
AAATTGCTTACCTGTCCAAATTCTGTTTTTGATTTCTCAAATGCATTCTCACAACCGATTACACAGAGATAGTTCTGCGCCATTGCCGCTTTAACTACAGGAGCAAGTGCTCTGATGTCGGCAGCTGTACAATCGAGAACCTCTGAACGGATTCTCTGCATTTCCTCGTTTGTCACCTCAGCGAAATACGCAGCGAGATCTCTCTGGCCCTTCTGCTTAGGTGTAAGAGGTGTATCCATTGAACTGAATGTACCGATGATATACTTCGTCATAGTTCTTTCATCTACTTCGAAATTCTCGAGATAATCAGTTGTCTTCTCATAAACATCAATTGTGTTATCGAGGTTAGGATCTCTGTATGATACAAAATGAATGAGGCCCGTTCTGTTGAAGCCACTCATACATCCATAAGCGCCACCCTTAACACGTACATTGTTCCAGAAGTAATCGTATCCGAGAATTACTTTCAGAATCTTCATCGCACCATTAAATGTGTATCCTGCACGTCTGAAATCACCAGCGCGGCATACGTACTGAACCTGACCGGCTGTCTTAAAGCCTTCATTCTGTACAATCTCTTTAGAATTATCAGCCGGAACATATCCTGCCTTAGCATCGATTGAAACAGCATCGTTTGAAGAGAGACGCAACTTAAGGTCAGCCACAATCTTCTTCGCAGCATCAAGTGCATCTTCGCGACCTACAGTAGAGATAAGCAAGTTATCTGTTCTAAAAATATTCTTTGAAAGCTCATCTACTCTCTTCACGAAACGCTCGTACTCGGCATCGAAATTCTTCTCAAACGCGCAGATATATCTGTAATATGAAATACCTGAAGCATCATCGCCGAATCTAGAGCCATCGCTAAAGTATGAACCTGCTCTAAGCGCAGCAAGTGAATGTCCAGATGACTGCATATATCCTTCCATCTGAGCCTTCTCCTGAAGAAGAATATCCTTAACTCGCTTTCTATCGGAGATATCTGATGCAAAGAGAGTTTCCTTCATAAGTTCATAAGCTTTGTCCTCATTCTCGAAGAACATCTTCGCCTTGATGAAGAATGTTACTACCGGGTCCTGATCTACACGATTGAAGATTCTAATGTTTGAATCAATTCCACCTGTGTACTTATTTGACTCTGTAGCAAGCTCTCTATATGTATAATTTTTAGTATTAACTAATCCAAGCACCTTTGTATAGAATGAAAGAAGTGGTAAATCCTCCTCATCAATTCCCTTTGGTGCGAAGTGAAGTTCAAGGTAATGAATACCATTTGTCTCAACATCACTGTGGAGAACCTTCACCCCATCCACATCGACTTCTGTAGAGGTAAGCTTATTAACTTCTCTCTTCAAATCGTCACGTCCGAGGAGCGGAATCTTCTTTAAATCCTCTTCAGGTGTAGGCTCTTCCTGGTAAGCTTTCAAAGCCTTTGTATCCTCAACAAGCTTCTCAATTTCATCCTGAGAAAGAGATGACTTGTAAGAAGCAAGTTTATCTGCTAAAGCTTTTTCCTTCTTAGGATTGAGCCCTGGTTCTGGCTCAACCACAACTACAGACTTATGAGTATTCTTAAGAATATACTTCTCGATGAGGTCCTCGAAATAATTCGTATCGACCTTCTCAAGAAGCTTATTCAGCTGAGCGATAGTGTAGAGAGGCTCAAAAGCTTTTTCCCTGTCATAAAGCCATGTGTCGAGGATGCCGATTCCGTAAATAAGCCCCTTAGGTGCGCTTCCGAAGTCAGACTCTAAGAATCTGAACTTGCTAATTGCGATACCTGCGCGAAGCACATCCTTGTCGAGTCCTTCCTCGCAGACCTTCTTCAATGTATCATCGATAACCTGAAGGAACTCCTCCTTCTGTTCTAAATCCGCATGCTTAGCGATTACGGAAAAAACAGGCTGCCTTGTTCCGCTGTCGAATCCACCTGTGATGTCCTCACCTATACCTGCTTCGAGAAGCGCTTTCTCGATAGGTGATCCTGGTGAAGAAAGAAGCGCATAATCGAGAATTGCAAACGCTGCAGAAAGTTCGAGATTATCTGAATCTCCTATCACATAGTTTGCTGAAAGATATGCCTTCTTCTTTGTGTCTTCATCTGAATTAATTGAATATGTAGTCTCAATCTCAATTGGAGCCTCAAATGGCTTCTGAAGGGCGATTTCTGAATCCACATCGAGGAAATCGTACTTTGAAAGGTATTCCTTATCGAGGTAATCGAGACGCTCTTCCATATCCATATCACCGTAAAGGTAAATGAATGAATTGCTTGGGTGATAGTACTTACGATGGAAATCGAGATAGTCCTCACGTGTGAGATCTGGAATGAAATCAGGGTCACCGCCCGACTCGTTTCCATAAGTAGTATCCGGGAAGAGCGAGTTCATAATCTGTCTCTCGAGCACATCATCAGGAGATGAAAAAGCTCCCTTCATCTCATTATACACAACGCCGTTGAGCTTAAGGTCGTCATCAACTGAATCAAGCTCGTAGTGCCATCCTTCCTGTTTAAAGATTTCAGGATACTTGTAAATATTTGGGTGGAATACTGCATCCATATAAACATCCATAAGATTCTTGAAATCCTGGTCATTTGTGCTGGCAACAGGATAGAGAGTCTTGTCAGGATATGTGATTGCATTTATAAATGTATTAAGTGAACCCTTTACAAGTTCTACAAAAGGATCCTTCAGAGGATACTTCTCTGAACCACAGAGAACAGTGTGCTCAATAATATGTGCTACACCAGTAGAATCCTTAGGTGGTGTTCTAAATCCGATGTAGAACACCTTGTTATCATCGTCATTTGAAATAAGTGTGATATATGCACCAGTCTTTTTATGTCTCAAGAGATAACCATCAGAATGGATATCCTTAAGTTCTACTTCCTGGAGTGTTTCGTATGAATTGTGAAAGTTACGCATGAGTCCTCCTTTTCCTATCTGTTATGTACGTCGAGCTGAGGGAAAGGAATTTCGATTCCTGCAGCGTCGAGAGCTTCTTTTTCCGCTTCTATAAGGTCCCATCTGATATCCCAGTAAATATTGTTTGGAATAAACATTCGAAGACCCAGTACAACTGAAGAATCCGCGAGATCCTTTACGAAGACTCTGACATCTTCAGTCTTTACTCTTCTATCTTCCTTAAGTGCCACATCTAGAAGCACCTGTTTTGCTTTCTTTAAATCAGTATCATATGCAACCGAAAACTCGAGATCGAGCTGTCTGTTCTGTGAAACCGATGCATTTGTCAGTGATGAATTCGCGAGAACACCATTTGGAATAACGACAAGCTTCTTATCAAGTGTAAGAAGCTTTGTGTAGAAAAGTGAAATCTCGGCAACAGTTCCTTCATTTCCATGTGCATCTTCCTTGATATAATCACCGACTCTGAATGGATGAAGCACGAGAATCAGAACTCCTCCAGCGAAGTTCGAAAGGCTTCCCTGAAGTGCGAGACCCGCTGTCACACCCAGAGATGCGATAGCTGCCGCAAATGATGATGTCTCAATTCCGAAGAGATTAAAGATGAGAATAATCAAAACAATTATTCCGATTACCTTTACTACTCCATCCGTAAACTGGCGTACACCCTTGTCTACACCTCTTCTTTCCATAGCTTTCTGAACTAGTTTACGTATTCCCTTTATAATCTTCGTACCGATAATCCATACTAGAATCGCGAGAATTACACACCAGAAGAAACTAAGCATTTCCGGAAGAAGCTTATCAAGCCATTTCTGGAAAGTCCCCTTCTGCACACTAGTAGCGAGCGCCTGTACACTATCTTCTGTTTCTTTTATTGAATCTACTGCTAAAAGCATTTTCCCATCCTTCTAATATTACGCCTTACTAAAAAGTCACATGATAAATAGTAGTCGATTTAGAGGTATTTTTCAACCGACGAGAGACTTCTTTGAAAAAATCAAATCAGAGCACTAAAGAAAAATGTTATACAAAACTAACTTTTTTTAGAAAAAAGTATTGCATTATGTTTTTTCCTGTGTATAATAAATATTGTTAGATGACACTAACAAGAATAATTCCTCTCTTAAAAGATCAAAAAGGCCGATAGTTTACCGCAAAACTACCGACCTTTTATCTTTTTGTTCTTTTTTGTTCTTTATTAGGCTACAGCATGGTTTACTGATAGTCTTCTTAAATATCTTTCTTCCAAATCGTAGATGAGACTCTTCGCTCTGGAATAGTCACATCTACTCACGGTAAAGACGCAGACCTGTGAAGCCCCTCTGCATCTGTTTCTAAGGAAAAATGGTATTCCTACCCAATTCTTTCTATACGAAAGCGATGAATTCATAAGCGCTTTCGTAACCTGTGTCGCCGCGATATGATTGTACGCCTGACACAAGACGATATTCTTATCTACTGCTTTGTCAAATGAATAGTTCACTCCAAAGAACATAACACTACCTCTCGTTCTAATCTGCAAAATAACTAGCTCAGTGAAATCTGCTTCATTCGATATCTATCGAAATCTTTCTACCAAGTCCATTTACGACCTTCACCATGAAATCAAGCGACGGATTATATCTCCCACTTTCAAGTCTGGAAATGTTCGACTTCTTCGTACCGATGATTTCTGCAAGTTCTGCCTGGGTGAGATCTGACGACTTTCTAATCTCTCTCACTCTCCCCGCAACCTCGCTACGAAGCTCCACAACCGAAGACGGCACCTGGTCGTTTACGTAACGTTTCTTCATAAATTTCCCTTTTCTCGGAAAAAGCCTAAATCGTTAGCCTTTCTTACTGCTCTATATGTTATCATATATGATAACATTTGGCAAGCAAAAAAGTAGGTACCAAATCCACCTACGCCAAAAAGTTCAGTCTTCTTGGTAGTTAGTAAACTTGATACCTACTGTATTCATAAAGCTAAGCTAATTCTCTCAGAGTCTCTATAGCATTAACTTTAATGATCTCTTCACCATGCTCTTTGATAAGCAGAGGATTCTTAGGTCCTTCTGGGAAGAGCTGGTTACCATATTCAATAGACCTGCATACATAGTCTACGATTTCGCCCTTTGTCATCACAAATTTCATGTTCAGGTAATACTTGTTCTCGAATTTGAAGAGTGCTGATGGAACTGCTTTCATTCCATTCATACCTTCTGCAAGCGCGATGCAGTGATTCATATCATCGAGTTCTACCCAATATGAAACCTTCATGATTTCTGAAGAATTGCTCGGAACTTCGTAATTAGAATCATTGAAGTCAGCTGGTTCAAATGGGTTCTCATCGAAGCTTTCGAATTCTTTATCTTCGATTGCCCATCCGTCCTGCTCATCACCCTTTATTACCGGTCCGAAGAGTTCATCCATATCATCTTCATCAAATGGAAGAGCCCCTGCTCCGTCCTGCTTGTCATCGATGAGCTTCTTGAAGTTCTCGAGTCTCGACTTCATATCTGAAAGAACACCCTGGATGAGGCTGTTCTCATCATCGCTAATCATAAGGTTAAGGGATCCGTTTGGAAGTACTGAAATCTGTACATTAAGCATCTTTCCGTCTGTGTTGAAACCAACTGCGTAATCTGCTTCTTTAAGTACAAATCTTAAAAACTGTGTAGCCTTATCATGGTTATTTACCAAGTCCTGAACTAACACTCCCTGAGCAATAAGTTCATCCTGAGTTATATAACACGATACTACATTTTCATTGATTTTTTGGAACTTCATATTGCTCACCTTCTTCCTACTCGGGATTGAAGTCCCGTTATTAACATCCTTGTTATGTATTATATCGGATGGTTTGGTAATTTAATTATAAGTGTTTGTCGAACATAATCAACGAACATTGTCTTATTTTTTTCTAAACATCCATTTTATGAAAAAAGGCATGGCCTAAGCCATACCTACTTTCCTTATCATGCAGGAGATGGGACTTGAACCCACACGATGTTGCCATCGTCAGATTTTGAGTCTGATGCGTCTGCCATTCCGCCACTCCTGCGCAGCGAATAAATGGTATCATAACGAGAATCATAAATCAAGCGATTTTCGCGCTTTCCATTCACGGATGTATTCAAGTCTTTCGCCTAACTCTTTTTCCCTTCCCTGATCAGTCAAATTTACGTATCGAGTTCCCTTCATTGACTCTGGTAAACACTCCATTGCAGTAAGCTTCTCTTCGTAATCATGAGCATACATATAACCCTTGTTATAACCGAGTTCTTTCATAAGAGAAGTCTCGGCATTTCGAATCTGAAGCGGAACTGGTTCATCCGGCTTCTCATGTACATCTCTGGCTGCTGCGAGATAAGCCACTTCGCATACATTAGACTTCGGTGCAATCGACATATAGATTACAGTTTCTGTCAGATGTACATTGCACTCAGGCATACCGATTAGTTGAACCGCAGTCTGTGCTGCGATTGCGAGCTGAAGTGCAGATGGGTCTGCAAGCCCAACATCCTCAGCAGCAAATCTAGTAACTCGACGAGCGATATACATAGGGTCCTCACCCGCTTCAAGCATACGAGCGAGATAGTAAACTGCTGCATCTGGATCTGAATTTCTCATCGACTTATGAAGCGCCGAAATCAGGTTGTAATGCTGCTCATCCTTCTTGTCATAGAGGAATGAGCGCTTTGAAGTGATTAGTTCAAATGTATCTTTATCAATATGGATGACTCCATCAGATGTGAGTCTTCCATTCTCTACCGCTATTTCAAGTGTAGAAAGAGCCGATCTGGCATCACCATTTGAGAAAACGGCGATTTTTTCCAAGATGCCATCCTCAATATCAAGCGGACGATTCTTGAATCCATCCTCAGACTCAATTGCTCGAGTAAGTACCTTCTCGATGTCTTTCTCGTCGAGTCCCTTCAGGACGAATACACGACAGCGAGACAAAAGAGCGTTATTGATTTCAAACGAAGGATTCTCTGTCGTAGCACCGATTAGTGTGACAATCCCTTTTTCTACAGCTCCTAACAGAGAGTCTTGCTGGGATTTGGAAAAGCGATGGATCTCATCTATAAATAAAACAGGTGAAGCTTCATTAAAGAATCGTCCTTTTTGCGCCTTCTCAATCACATCACGTACGTCTTTCACGCCACTGGTGACAGCAGAGAGCGTGTAGAAAGGTGTTTCTAACTTGTGCGCAATGATTTGTGCCAAGGTAGTCTTCCCTACTCCAGGAGGTCCCCATAATATAAAAGAAGAAATACGCCCCGCGTCTATCATCTTACGCAGGACAGACCCCTCTCCTACCAAATGTTCCTGACCAATATAGTCATCAAGGGTCTTTGGTCTCAGTCTTTCCGCTAATGGTTCTGCC
>DAISYI010000081.1:0-3232 GCA_036825385.1 Lachnospiraceae bacterium
ACTTTGCCAGTTTGCGCCCCTTTAGTCTGGTATTTCGATCAAAAGTATCACCAATCTCATAAGAGAGATTATCCAGCAAAAATCTGGAAAGTTCCTGTTTCGAAATATGTTTCTTTGACTTAACATATTTATATATATTGTATTTCAAAATCTGATACAGCAGTTCTACATCCAGTTCTTTCTGATTGATCAAACGGTTTCTGGCATCATACAGTATATCTCTCTGCCTCTTCAGGATACGGTCATATTTCAGGACCATCTCTCTAGTGTGCTGCGATTTATCCATATGAATACGCTGTGCTCTATCAATAACACGTTTAAGTTTAAACTCTGAATAATCAACCCCAGAACTTAGAAGTTTCTCTACATATTTCTCTCCCATGAATTTAACTATTTCATCTTCGAGAGATACATAGAACTGGCTCATACCATTATCACCCTGCCTGCCAGCACGACCTCGAACCTGTCTTTCCAATCGGGTATTATCCATACGTCCTACACCGAGCACGCATAAGCCACCGAGCTCATTTACACCTTCTTCCAATTTGATATCAGTTCCTCGTCCGGCCAAACCTGTTGAAACCGTTACAGCGCCTTTGCGCCCTGCTTCCTTAATGATGTCAGATTCCCAAAAGATATTATTGGCATTCAATACACTATGAGGAATTCTTTTTTCCGTAAGGAGACCGGATATAATCTTCGTATCATTAATAGTCGAAGTAACGATCAAAACAGGCTGTGATTTAAAATGTCTGTTTACAGTCTCACGAATAACCGCTTTAAATTGCTGAGCACCACTCGTATAGTATTTGTCTGCCTTGTCGTCTCGAATACAAGGTTTATGTGTCGGAATCGAAACAACCCGTTTGTTATATACTTTAAAGAGTTCCATCTTCGCATCATACATAGTTCCACTCATTCCTGACATCTTTGGGAACATCAGAAACAGATTCTGATAAGTAATGGATGCGACAGATCTCTGCTCGCTGGACACCTCGAGTTTCTCCTTCTGCTCTAATGCCTGGTGCATTCCGCCTCGAAGTTTCATTCCCGGAAGCGACCGACCTGTACCATTATCCAACAGTATGATTTCTCCATCATCTGAGATGATGTAGTCTTTCTGTATCGCAAAGAGGAATCGAGCACGAAGCGCTAATGTAATCTGTCGATTTAACTCAAAGTATTCCTCTTTATAGAAATTATCTATTCCGAAAAATTCTTCCGCGTATTTAATTCCTGCCTTCGTAAGCCAAACTGCATGATTCTCTACTTCTACATCTTTCTCCTCATCCAGAATTGATACGAAAAAATCCGCAATCTCAATTACATTTGACTGAACACGGGGAGTTCCCGAAATAACCAATGGCATCTGAGAAGCATCTAGAAGAACCATATCCGCTTCATCTATAATAATAAAGTAAAAATCTCTCAGGAATCGCTCCTCCGGAGTCTTTACCAGATTCTCAAACAAATAGTCAAAGCCCAAAGCAGAGTGCGTCGTGTATAGAACATCCGAAGCATAGAACTCTCTTTTTTCATCATTCGTTATCTTTGCATCCGCGTTCTCTTTAACGCCCGCCATACATGTAAGTCCCATAAATCTGTACACAGGTCCCATCTCATTTGCATCACGAATAGCCAGATATTCATTTGCTGTAACGAGAATCGTACTACGCCCCGTTAACGCATTTAAATACAGGGGCATAGTCGCCATTAAAGTCTTTCCTTCTCCCGTGGCCATCTCCGTCAGATAACCGCGATTTAAGGCGATAGCACCCATAATCTGTTCATCATACGGCATCATCCCGAGAACTCTCTCATCAGCCACACAAATCGCAGCATATGCCTCTACCATAATACTGTCCAAAGCGGCTCCCGACTCTAGGCGCGATTTAAACTGTCGCGTGAGATTCGAAAGTTCTGCATCTGAGAGATTTCGATACTCATCTATGTAGTTATGTATTTGTTTAATCGCTTTTTGACTACGAAGTTTCATCTACTCTATTCCCCTAATTCTTCAATGCTGAAACTATGAAAATGAAATTTATGGCTTCCTCCACAAATCAACTGAACCTGGTAATAATAAGTTCTAATCGGACACTTAATCTCAATCTCGCTGCCTCGAAGTATTTCACTTCCTACGACGATACCATTCTTCTGAAAAAATACGAACTTCAGCAATAAGCCTCCCTCTATATCCATATCAACATCGAGAGTTACACGTATACGTCTTTCACCATCGATAATCGGCAGCGAAGGCTCTACTCTGTCAAGCTGATAATTCGTCATGGATGACCACTGTTTTATAACTGTCCCCGGAGACATAAGTTCATTCTCGTAATAGACATCATCTTTTCTGAGAAACTTAACTGATGATCCATGCAAGAAAGCATCCTTCATCTCATAATTCCAATAAATATCCCAACGATAATTACTATTCATAAGTCACTACTTTCTCGAATAATCCCGTTCCATCATCTTTCTGTATTCACTAGCGAACCACTCTATTATTCCTGCCGTATTATCATTGTGTCGACCACTTAGACCTCGTCCGTATATCTTTACATGATTACTGTCTACATGCTCCAACATATTCCTGTAAGCATCTATGTCATAGTCGTCATCCAACATATATGAGATTACGAAGGTCGTATCGTTCCAGTTCGCCTTATCAAACTTCTGCCACATCCTGTCGTTCAACTCTGCCATGGCATCCGGTACGGTTTTCTCCGTATTTTTTCTCAAAACATCCATCGCTGATGAAAACACACCTGGTCTGTGAATACGTCCAGCTGAAGCAACAGAACCCAGATTAAACACTGGTTTTCCTACGATGATACTATGTGGTTCAAAAGAAGCTCCATAATAAATCGCCCCTGTCGATCCCATCTGAATTCCTGACATAACCAAATCAGCTTTTGTAAAGGAAAGTTTCTTCATAACCCGTTTTATCTCATGCTCTATATTCTCCTCATATTCTCTGGAACCTATATAGTAGCTACCGCCTTCTAATCGCTGATCACTGATCAGAATAAACGGACTGCCAAAGTCTCGAAGCATACCATAACCTTCAAAACCTTCTCTAGTACTATAGCCCGAGAAATAAACATTTAAAGGTGGCTTCAAATCACCTGGTTCAAAGTACATGAAGACTTCTTCTCTATCACTCGTTACCAGTCTCTTCGCTCCCGGTAAAAATGTTCCAACTCCACGTCTGGACCACCTATCATGT
>DAISYI010000081.1:3242-7269 GCA_036825385.1 Lachnospiraceae bacterium
CGATTTGATATTCAAAACTCCACAGCCTCTGGCATTAAGAGAAACAAATACCAGCGCTTCTCCGCCATTATTCTCTACTGTACACTCTTCCAGTCCAGAAAGCTTTGCATCATCAATCACAACTCTGTCTCGAATCTGATAAGACTTCGCTCTATCCAGAAACACTATTTCCATCTGGAGTTCCACATCTTCGCTCTTCTCGTATTCCAGAAAGAAATCGAGCGCCTGGTTCGTACTAATAGGTATATTTTGCCTAAAGAAACCAACCTGTGAATAATCATCACCAAAACTTCCAGACAGAATCACTCCCCGATGTCCTTCGAAACTGACATCTCCTTCAAAATTATGAGAAATCACAAATTTATTCATATCAAATTTCTCACCGTAGAATTTAGTATAGTAGTTTCGAAGATTATCGTTTAGAAAAGTCTGGAGCTCATCTCTCTTTAGCAAAGACCCTACTCTAGACTTCATCAGGAATGCTAGATTCGAATTCTGTTCAACATCATCCAGTACAAACAGACTATAGGCTCTGACATGTTTCCTCAGATATACCGCTTCATCTGCTGTTATATTCCTATCTACGATACAAACATCATACTGCGTAAAAATAGCGTCATCAGCGTCACTATCAAAGACTTCATAGTTCCAGTCTACATACTCCGGAAGTTCATATTCAGTTTTATAGTTTTCTTCACCTATTTGTAATACTTTAACTTCCCCAAACATATTTAATCCGCCCTGTTTATATCTTCGATTACTTTTACCCACATCTCCTTTAATCTTTCTGCAGAGTATGTGTTTCCAAGTTTATATGATTCAATCTTTGCTTCATTAAGATGCGATAGATCTGTCAAATAGTAATCCAGCCAACTGCCAATCTCATTCAGATTCTGAATAATCTGTCCATTTCGGTCTGCCCTGACAAACCTAGTTTCCTGTGTTAGAAGCTGAGGTATTCCCAAACTAAGTGATGTCATGCCGAGAAACATATCCGGTTTATCCGCGAGATCTATCAGCATAATACTCTCTCGTATCGCTCTATTAATTCCCAGAGCATCATTGTGCTGTATTACCTCGAATCTGGCGTTCAGAGGATTACCTTCGCCCAGATTATCAATAAGAATCTGCTCCATCTGAGTTTCAACTTCATTCGACAATCTCCGTGTAAATAGTTGTATCTTTACCTTAGAATTCGAAGCCATATAAATTCCCAATTCTCTGATCATCTCTTTCAGATAATACTGAGGTAGCTCATCTATAGCCACGAGAATCTTTCGTTCCGAAAATTCCTGGCCGATGCTTTCGTCTATTCTAAAATCATAAGGCGTGATATCACAGATATTGTTTCGATTCTGTAATCCCTTTCTGCGAAGCTTCCCAATATTACTGCGCCTGTCGGTTACGATATACTTTGCCTTTGAAATGATTCCATCTATCTCTGTATCTTCCAGATTACATCTATCTGCATAAAAAGAAAGTAAAAGCTTACGTTTTTCCAGAATCTGTTCGCAAATCTGGTAGTGATTATTATCCATAGCCAGACTAAAAATATCGTTCGAATCGGTGTGTGACAGATAATCTGTAAAAACTTCAAGCAGAATATCTTCCAGGCATCTGTAATGTCCTCTGGAATATTTTTTTTCGCCATCAACACCTAAATAAAATGCACTCTCTGGATTAACCAGCACCTCACCTGTCTGGATATCGGTCTGAATCTTCCATACCCCGTCAGGATTTAAATATCGTTCAAAACGAGCCACACCGTCTTCATAGAGGATATTCATAGAAACAAATCCTCTATCATCATAGACATTCTTACCAATCAACTCGCCGTTCTCAAATCTGTCGATATAAATCAGATTTCCATCTTCACCAAACTCCAGCTTTGCATAGCTCTCACTGTGCAGGTTCGCATAAATCACAAAAGGCGTATAAACGAACTCGATTCCTTTCGGCCAGTTCAAATCCATATACGAAATCAAACCGATTCTTCGACTCGTAATACATTGAATAGCATCAAATACTGACCAGTAATTTGCCCTAAATATACTCTGTCTATGCAGAAATCTACGGAAATTCGGTGCATGAGCTAGAAGCGCAATCTGATAATCATAGAGTTTATTTCTCGAAAAAAGCTGTATCTGCTTTACCGTATCATCTAACTCCGTCTTTTGAGACTGAATATACCACGCAGCTTCTCTTTCTTTCCAATCTGCATCTTTATACCAGGAAGGAATAAAATAAATCATAATCTGTCTCCGAATCATAGAAAGAAACTATACGAATCATACAATCGATAAGACCTAATCTCCTGAAAGATAGAAACAAAAAACGATGTTATCAACATCAGGTTCATAGGCATCATAGCAGCCGTTTCTGGAACGCGATTTGAAATAACCAGCCAAAGTGATATACCTACACAGGTTCCTTCTACAAATCCGCTATTCAAACTGAGCAAAAACAAAATTCTGCGTAAATACCTTCGTGTTGGCTTCCCACTTGGGATTCCTATGATAGAATCTCCACTCTTCATAAGATTCTTTGAAACTTCAGTCGGGCTTAAAATTACATACGAAAAACCAATCGCCAGAATAACTATGATGGCAATAAATATGATTGCGCCTTCTTTTTTCGTCATAACGAAATTATGCGCAAGCTGATTAATATAAGGGTCATTTGGATGAGTACCCGAAAGGAAATCCAGTATATTCTTTCCAACTATAAACAAAGCTGTAGCAAACATAACAGGTAACATTCCGATGGGATTTAACTTGAAAGCTAAATAATTCTGATCTGCATGAATATTGTGAATGGATACTCGCTGCAGAGGGATCTTAATAATATAATACTCAAAGAATAAGATTAGGATGACCAGAATTATACAGAAGATGATAACCGGAACGTTTCTGTCTAATTCACCCTTCCTGATCATATCTACTATACTTCTAGAAATATTAAAAAAGATAATCGGAGTAGTTCCTCCAATTCCGTATTTCTTATTAAACTCAACATCGAGAAACAAGACAGTCGTTCCGAGCAAAAGCTGTAACATTACAAAATGTCTGGCAACCGCATGACCATATGTCATAAATGAATAATTAATATCTACCGTATACGCGCCAATCGATATTAATGCAAAAATGAGCGTGAATAATCCAGTATAGCCCTCAATCTGCTTGTGAGTTATACGTTCTTTCTTCTCCTGACTCTTTGAAAGTACTACGAAATTCACTAACAAAGACGCATTGATATACGGCATTAAACCTAATGCCATCCAGGAAAACTGATTGTTAGTTCCGCTAAGCATACTAGTCATAATATTCTCAGCATTCCAACTAACCTTAGACTGGGCAAGTTCCACTCCGAAGAGTGGAACTGTGTTTCCCAGTCTGAATACCAGCATTACCACTGCCAATACAATCAGACGCTTCAATAATTCATTTGTCTTTAATCCTTTAATTGTTAAGCCCATTATCTCGTGTCCTTAAATTCTGCTAAACTATTTCATCCGAAGAATTACTCCTCTTCGTCTTCTTTCTTCTGCTGTTCTTCTTTTTCTTTGTCTTTTTCTTCCTTCTTCTGCTGAACTTTGTCAACAACACCTGCTGCAACACCAGCTAATGGTAAGTATGACCACCATACCTTTTGTCCATCAACCTTCTTGTTATCAAGTGGTGTATCGATATCATCCTGAACAACTTCATCTGGATCTACCTGGTCAGGATCATCAACGTCTATATTTCCCTGTGGTGTAACAACATCATCAGCAGGAACTACAGGAGCCTCAGGTTCTACAGGAGCCGCAGGTTCTACCGGAGCTGCTGGAACTTCTGGAGCAACAGGAACATCTGGAGCAACCATAGGTGTTACTACATCTGCAACTTCAGATGTCAAAGGAGTCTCAGAAGTTGATTCGCTCGTGCTGAGGCTTTCACTTGCGCTAATGCTTTCACTAATACTCAAGCTTTCACTGATACTCAGGCTTTCGCTGATACTCAGGCTTTCGCTGATAGATTCTGATGTA
>DAISYI010000082.1:0-7095 GCA_036825385.1 Lachnospiraceae bacterium
GTCTATTCCTCGATGCTCTTTATTAAGCTCATGTATTACATCATTATCTACAAGAGTAAGTCCTACTTCTACATCAAATGGGAATTCTTCCTCGTCAAGAGAAGCATTGATTACGTCAAAAGCAATCTTTTCCAGATCGAAATCAAAAGACGCATCTGTTTCATTTACAAACTGAATTGTCATTTTAATCCTCCTCAACGTTTATTAAAAGATTCTCATTTACTAGATAATCTCGAATCTTTAAGTACTGATTCAAGCTCAAACCTGATTCATCATATATTCCTTTACCAGAAAGATCATTAAGAATCGAATAGATAACCATATCCTGATTCCACGAGCTCTTCATTGTATCCTCATCAAGAAGTTCCATTCTGGTAATTACAATACGAGTAATAACCGCATCTACCATATGAACGATAGCTGATTCTGGTGAAGTAGGCTTTCTAAGCTCTCCACCATATTCGTAGACGATATCCATAACTTCTTTAGGGAAGCAATGGTTCTCAAGTATCTTCATAGCTTCACTGCTGACATCTTTATCAAATAGTTTCGGGAATCTGTAATACATTCCGCCAGCTTTTGAAGTCAAAGTATCCGCTCCTATCATGAAAGCAGCTTTGCCGGAAAAATAAGAAACTTTAAGTGCGTGTTCGTATTCAAACTTAGAAAAGTCTTTAATCTCACGTCTTAAAGAATAATTCTTATTCATAATGTCACGATATACATGAAGTCTCTCAGAGCCTAAATACTTGATAATATATGGATAAATCAAATCTACAAGAAGTGTGTATATAATCACTCCTATAAGCATCGAAACCATAGATACCAAAGAAACCTTGTGATACTTCGTATAAATCTTTAAAGTAAACAGAATTCCATTTATTGCGAAGAAAGTAAGAACTAAAGAAACATTTTTCTCTCTTCTTCTGATTTTCTCTTTAAAGAGATAAGCAAAGCAAATACCAAGCGTACCTTGTATCAGAATATACAACAGATAATTAGAATCTGCTCCAGAGTATTTCTGAATCATATAGGAATCAAGCACTACAGTAATAAGTGATGCTAGACATCCCTGAGAAGGGACCAGAAGGAAACCATTTAAAATAAAGAATGGTAACTCTGACTTTGTGACAACGAAGAATATAGTTATCGCAAACTGAAGTATTTGGAAAAAGAACCATCTCTTGTAAGAAGTACTTCTATAGATTTCTACACCGTTTCTTCTTTCATACAAAAGAATGTATATAGAAAGCCCATAGAGAACAATCGTTGTAAAGTAAATGATAAGCTGCTCATCCAGATTGAAATTACCTCTGTAAATAAGACCAGCATTCATTGCCATAAGGCAGATAAAACCAACGATAAAAAGTATGTTTCTTTTTACTGATATGTTATTTTCCGCTAGGCTTTTTGGCCTTTGCTGTTTGCTTTGTGTTTTGCTTTTTTTCATAATCCTCGTAGGCCTCGACAATCTTCTGTACAAGTGGATGTCTTACGACGTCCTTTCCGTCAAGTGTGATGAATGAAATATCTTTAATCTTCTTCAAAACGCGTTCAGCTACATCCAGTCCCGATTTCATACCAGGAGCTAAGTCTTTCTGACTCTTATCTCCAGTAACAACTACCTTTGAACCAAAACCGATTCGAGTCAAGAACATCTTCATCTGAGCAGGTGTAGTATTCTGTGCTTCGTCCAAAATAATGAACGCATTTTCAAGAGTTCTACCTCTCATATAAGCAAGAGGTGCAACCTCTATACGCTCTCTTTCCATGTTCTTCTGAAAATTCTCAGGTCCCATTATCTGATAGAGCGCATCATAAAGTGGTCTAAGATAAGGATCAATCTTACTCTGTAAATCACCTGGAAGGAAACCAAGCTTCTCACCCGCTTCAATAGCAGGTCTAGTAAGAATAATCTTCTCAACTTCTTCTTTCTGGAACGCAGTAACAGCCATTGCTATAGCAAGGTAAGTCTTACCAGTTCCAGCTGGTCCCTGTCCAAATACGAGCATGTTATCCCTGATAGCATCTACATATTTCTTCTGCCCCAAAGTCTTTGGCTTAACAGGTTTACCACTTACTGTTCGACAGATAATATCATCATCAATTTTTAGGAGTGCGTGATTATTCATAGCATCCTTGTTTATAGAAAGTGCATATTCTACATTCTGAATAGAAATATCATTTCCTCTCTGAGAAAGAGTAAGAAGCTCATTTATTACCTTCTCAGCATCAACAGTAGCTTCTTTCTTTCCGCTTATTTTGATACCATCGCCTCTCTGAACAATGTCTACGTTCAAGGCTTTTTCAATCAATTTTACATTCTGGTCTAACTGACCAAATACATTTCCAACATGAGTCGGAGACATGTCAATTAATATTTCGTTATCCATATTTAACACCTATTATGGGTTGTAAACGTAGTTCTGACGAACAACATTTGAAACCATATCATGATTATCAATTACGATTACAGATAAAATATTATTTCCCTGAGGAATGTTTATAGGTCCAGTGTATTCTGCAGAATTAATATCTGGATCTGTTCCATCCCATGTGTAGAAGATTCTGCAATTAGCACTGGCAGAAATCGTAACCTGTGTAGGTGTAGAGAAAGAACCACTCTCAGGTGTAATCTCAGGATCCTTAGGTTTTGTATAAGTAATCTTATAATCCCTTGAAAAAATCTTTCCTACTCGCCCTTCAGAATCAATACAAGCAGCTTTTACAGTTGTCTTACCCTCTGTGAGAACAATAGGTTTTTCACTGTCATATTTTGTTCCGTTTGACTCGTCCGGTGTTGATCCATCAAGCGTATAGTAAATCTTATGATTAGACTCTGTCTTAAGAGTAAGCTCCTGTTCATCTTTGAAGCTTCCTTCCTTAAGTGAGAAGAAAACCTTTCCGATTACCAAATCATTAAAAAGTTTCTTCGTCTCGTCTGTAGAAGCCTTATTCTTAAGCTTCTGAAGAGAACGCATATCATTATTGTTGTAGTAAAGATTTATCAAAAGCTTATAGCTTTCTACATCATCTTTTTTCAATCGAATAGATTCGACAAGATGTTTGATTGCCTCTTTATCTTTACCTTTTTCTATCTCTGCCTTTGCTGTCACAAGATTAGCACGTGCAGTGTTTTTCTTATCAATCGCTTTCTCTCCTACACGTTCAGCTTCAGCAAATCTCTTTGCCGCAAACTGACTTTCTGCGTAGGTGATGTAGTAACTATATGAGTGATAATACATATAAATAAACGAAGCAATTACAACGAGAAAAAGCATTGAAATCAACGAAACAACAATCATAGTTTTAAACTTCTTCTTGTTCTCTTTCTGAGCCTCAAGCTTTCTCTTCTCTTTCTTCTCTTCACTAATCATAGAAGAAAGGTAATCTTCTTCGAAGACATTATAATCAGGTACAAAGCGAATCTCAGCTGCACAATATGGGCAAAAGACTTTGTCGTCTGGTATTTCTTTCTTACATTCAGGACAAATCATTTATCTTAACCCTTCTGAATCTCATAAGCAGTTAACACGTTTTTCATAAGCATAGCGATAGTCATGGGTCCTACGCCACCAGGAACAGGAGTAATGCAATCACAGACATCGAGAAGATTATCAAAATCTACATCTCCACAGAGATTTCCTTCTTCATCTCTATCCATACCTACATCGATTACTGTCGCACCTTTTTTTACCATATCTGCTTTAAGGAATTTCGCAACTCCGATAGCACATACAATGATGTCAGCTTCTCTTGTGATTTCTTCAAGATTCTTAGTATGAGAATGACATGTAGTTACTGTTCCATTCTCCTGAAGAAGAAGAATAGACATCGGCTTCCCAACGATATCGGAACGTCCGATTACAACACATCTCTTTCCATCAATTAAAACATTATATCTCTTTAAAAGTTCGATGATTCCAGCTGGAGTACATGGAAGGAAGCATGTTGTTCCTTCCAAAAGCTTACCTTTATTGATTGGATGGAACCCATCAACATCTTTCTCAGGAAGAATTCTATTGATAACCTTCTCTTCTGATATTCCCTTTGGAAGTGGCATCTGTACGAGAATACCATTTACTGCAGGGTCAGCATTCAGCTTATCAATAAGCTCCAAAAGCTCATCCTCTTTCGTAGATGCTGGAAGATTATATTCAAGTGATCTAATAAAAGTATATTCACACGCTCTCTTCTTGTTTCTTACATAAATCTGGCTCGCATTATCATCTCCAACCAAAACTACAGCCAGAGTAATCTCTTCGCCATTCTCTTTAAGTTCGAGAACACGTTCCCTTACTTCGTCCTTTATATCCTTTGAAATTTTCTTTCCATCAATAATTGTAGCCATTTATAATCTCCATTTAGAATAGTCCAATTATATTTCCATCATTATCTACATCAATATCAAAAGCTGCAGGTTTCTTTGGAAGACCTGGCATAGTCATGATATTTCCTGTAAGTACTACGATAAATCCAGCGCCGGCAGAAACATATACGTCTCTTATAGAGAGTGTAAAATCTGTAGGTCTACCAAGTTTCTTTGGATCATCCGAAAGTGAATACTGTGTTTTAGCAACACAGATAGGAAGCTCGGAAAAACCGAGTTCTGTTAAGTTTGCTATTTCTCTGGCTGCAGCTGGTGCATATGTCACATCAGATGCTCCATAGATTTCCTTTGCAATAGTCTCAATCTTCTCTTTGATTGAAAGATCAATAGTGTAAAGTGGCTTGTAGTTTGAAGGTTTATTCTCAATTGTATTAATTACTGCCTTGGCAAGTTCAATACCACCTTCGCCGCCTTTTTCCCATACTTCAGAAAGCGCAAAATCACAATTTCTTTCGCGACAGAAATCTTCAACAAATTTAATCTCTGCTTCTGTATCACATGAGAACTTATTAAGTGTTACAACTACAGGTACTCCATATTTCTGAAGATTCTCGATGTGCTTCTCGAGATTTACGATACCCTTTTTAAGTGCTTCGAGATTCTCTACATTTAAATCTTCCTTCTTTACACCACCGTTATACTTAAATGATCTAACAGTAGCTACTAGAACAACTGCATCAGGTTTAAGTTCTGCTTTTCTACACTTGATATCTAGGAATTTCTCAGCTCCGAGATCTGCGCCGAAGCCAGCTTCTGTTACACAATAATCACCAAGCGCAAGAGCCGCTTTTGTAGCTCTAACTGAATTACAGCCATGAGCAATATTTGCAAATGGTCCACCATGGAAGATTGCCGGATTATGTTCAAGTGTCTGAATTAGGTTAGGTTTAATTGCATCCTTAAGAAGGGCTGCCATCGCTCCTACAGCATTTACATCTTTGGCAGTTACAGGTTTACCTGTAAAGTCATATGCGACGATGATTTTTGAAAGTTTATCTTTTAAATCATTGATATCTTCTGCAAGGCAAAGGATAGCCATGATTTCAGATGCTACTGTGATAATGAAATGATCTTCTCTAACCATTCCATCAGCTTTAGCTCCGAGTCCAACGACTATATTACGAAGAACTCGGTCATTCATATCTTCACATCTCTTCCAAACCACACGTCTAGGATCGATGCCTAATTCGTTTCCCTGTTGAATATGGTTATCGAGAAGTGCTGCAAGTAAGTTATTTGCTGAAGTAATTGCATGAAAATCTCCTGTAAAGTGAAGATTAAGTTCATCCATAGGAACTGCCTGCGCATATCCACCACCAGCTGCTCCACCCTTCATACCGAAACATGGTCCGAGAGAAGGTTCTCTTAAAGCTAAAACGGATTTCTTACCTAATTTACAAAGAGCATCAGAGAGACCAATACTTGTAGTCGTCTTTCCTTCACCAGCTGGTGTAGGATTTACAGCTGTAACAAGTACAAGCTTTCCTTTTTCTTTGTTTTTTAGTGAAGAAAGAAATTTCTCGGAAAATTTAGCTTTATATCTTCCGTAAACTTCTAAATCGCTGTCTTTAATATCTAATTTAGCGGCAACATCTGTAATAGGTGCCATCTCGATTTCACGAGAAATTTCAATATCCGTCTTCATAACTATCTTCCTCCCTCTGCCTGAATCATTGATTCAAATTCATCTAAAGTAACTAGAATCTTTCTCGGTTTAGTGCCGACCTCAGGTCCAACTACACCAAACTCTTCCAACTGATCTATAATTCTGGCTGCTCTATTGAAACCGATTTTGAAGTTTCTCTGTAGCATACCTATAGAACCCTTATCCTTTTCGATGAGTAGTTTTGCAGCTTCATTAAAGTACTCATCTCTATCATTATTGAAACCGCCTTCATTACTATCGAGACTTACATAACTATTTTCAGCTGTAGTATTTTCGACAGCTTCTAATATCTTCATATTCTCTTCTGTTTCAGAAGCGTCAGGACTGTTATGTTCTCTAATGAAAGCAGTAACTTTTGAAACATCTTTATCTGTTACAAAAGCACCCTGTACTCGAAGCGGCTTTGGAATTCCCTGTGGATAATAAAGCATATCACCCTTTCCAAGTAGCCTTTCCGCTCCAACCATATCAAGTATAGTTCTTGAATCAACTCCAGAAGTAACTGCAAAAGCAATTCTGGAAGGCATATTTGCTTTAATGAGACCAGTGATAACGTTAACCGATGGTCTCTGTGTAGCAATAATAAGATGAATACCGGCCGCTCTAGCAAGCTGAGCAAGACGACAGATAGATTCTTCTACCTCTTTGGATGCGACCATCATAAGGTCGGCAAGCTCGTCTACTACAACTACAATCTGTGGCATTTTCTTCACGTTAACGTACTGTTTCTCTCCATTAACGATCATTTCCATCTTGCCATCTTTAATCTTCTCATTGTAGCCGGCCATATCTCTTACATGGCAATCTGCAAACTTCTTGTAACGATCCATCATTTCGTTTACAGCCCACTGAAGCGCTCCAGCAGCTTTCTTTGGATCTGTTACAACAGGAATAAGTAGATGAGGTATTCCGTTATATACCGAAAGTTCTACTACCTTAGGGTCAATCATGATGAATTTAACGTCATCCGGATTAGCCTTGTAGAGAATACTCATAATAATTGTATTAATACAAACTGATTTACCAGAACCAGTTGCAC
>DAISYI010000083.1:0-1607 GCA_036825385.1 Lachnospiraceae bacterium
AGGAGCGCTAACAGATTATACTATTATAGAGAGGTGTTAGAGTTAGTTATTAAGGCTTCAAAAGATTTAGGTGTGAATAATAGAATAGATGAATGTTCTCATTGGTTAGAGGTTTTTAATAACTTATATGTGGAGTATGGCATTTCATATGATATGAATGATTCAGCATATATATATTTAGATTCAGTAAAAAACTCTATTGGAAAAATTATAAAAAGTCGAAGAAAAGCTTTTGGCTTAACTCAAAGTGAATTGGCTGAAGGGGTATGTAGTCCAAGAACGGTGAGTAGACTCGAGAATGGACTTGTAGATTCACAAAACTTTGATGTTTGTGGTTTGTTGCATAAACTGAATGTTCAGACAGAGTATAGAAGGTCGGTTTTTGTAGAAGAAAAATCAGAATGGATAAGCTTATATGATAAGTATTCGCAGGCAATAAATAATAAAGAATTAGATAAAGCAAATGCTTTGGTGAATAAGTTACTGGATAAAGTAACGATTGACTCAGTATATAATAAGCAGGCGATTATGAGACTTATGGCTGTTGTTAATTATCAGAACAGAAAGATTTCGAATAAAGAGTATAGTCAAAGATTAAGGGAGGCGCTTGAACTGACAATATCGCAAGAAATGGTGGCTGAGAGTCCTGATTTGTATCTTACTTTAACTGAGAGTATTTGCTTATATTCTATGGCGAAAGCAGCAAGAATAAACGGAGATGTATCATTGTTGGATATAATTTATGATAGATGTCAAAGTTTAAGAAAAGAAAGACTTGTATATAATAATCTCATAATATATGTTTCGTGTATTGACTGGCTCTCTGGTTATTTTATAGAGAATAAAAAGGTAGAGCTTGGAAGAATGCTTGCGGAGGAAGATTTAATCTTAAATCTTAGGAATATGTTCTTGAGACAGGTGCATAGATCTATTGTAAAAAAAGTGGCTGCAGATGTTTATGATACAGGGGAGTTGTTTGATAAACAGTATGAGGGAGAGTATCAAAAAGCTATAACTACAGCCAAATTTGGATATGACTCGTACAGCCTAAAGGCGTATGAAGAAAATCTATATAAAATAAAGAATAGAATACGTTGGGATGATTAAAGAGTTATTTCTGTTTTTCCGTCATCATGTATAAAAAAGAATGGAACTGATAGAGTAGATAAATTGTACGGGATTCATCTATTCTGTCAGTTTTATTAGATTAAAGGTCATGCTAGGATATTTATGTATATCAAAAAGAAAAAGCTATATTGATAATATACTAGTTGGATTATGGAGGGGAAAAATGAAAAAGAAAAAAGTGTTTGAGTGGAAGCTTAGAAATGTGATTATGATTCTAAGTTATCTGGTGGCTTTAGGAGTTGCAATCTATTCGTCGGTTTATCAGGGTGGTTTTATAGATTCACTTGTGAAAGCAAAAGGGTTTAATAGCACGGTGCTTATGAGTTTATCGATAATGCTTGGTTTGATGCTGGCATCTGCTGTTTTGAATATTCTCTTTGTACAGTATCTGCCTCTTAGACGAAATCTTCTAGAATCAATGAAAGCTGGAATAGGTGCTTTGAAATCTGTTTTGGGTATATCACAGAAACAGTATGAGG
>DAISYI010000083.1:1631-4465 GCA_036825385.1 Lachnospiraceae bacterium
TGTATTCTTGATTGTAGTAATGGGATTTATAAATCCGATTTTTTCAATTATCTATGTGGTGTATATTCCTCTTTATTTATGGTTGTCGAATAAACCGAATGCAGCCTTAGCTGATTATCAGAGAAGGGGATTGGGTACTCAAGACGCGTATATAGATGAGTGCAAACAAATAGTAGAGAATAAGCGTGTGATTAATATCAATAAGGTAGATGATTACTACGAAAAAAGAATAGTTGATAAATCACATGCCTTTAATGATTTTGTTCAGAAGTACAGATTTTTTCAGATTGTTGCATATAATCTTCCAGATATTATGTCGAGGATAATACAGGTGGTTACGATTGGTGTATCAGCTTATTTGTTCTTTGAGGGAAAGTTTACTGTTGGTTCGATATTTATGATGTATCAGCTATCAAATCTCTTACAGGAGCCAATGAGTAGGTGCATTCAGATTTGGACATATGTTTCTGTGTCAAAAGTGCATCTTGAAAGGTTGGGAGAATTAGATACACTTGTTGGAGCAGATGATAGTTTTGATAAAGTATATTGTGAAAAGGATAATCTTGTTGAAGTGAACAGTGGTGATTTCTACACTGATGGAAAGCGTGAAATCAAGTTGTTCTCAGCAAAAGATTTAACTATTCCAAAGAATGGGCTTACCCTTATTAAGGGAGAGAATGGTAGTGGTAAGTCAAGATTTGTAGATTTCATAACTGGTTATTCGGATGTAGAGAGCTTTTGGGGCGAAATAGCGGTTGATTCTGAGCTTAAAAGCGCTTCATATTTAAGCTACCCTGTTTTAACTGTAGATGGTGACTTGCAGGAGAATATGATGGGTAAAGAAATCAATAAAGAGATTTATGATTGCCTTGATATTACATTTGATAATAAAGAGATTGATAGTAAGGTGAATAATTTAAGTTTTGGGGAAACTCAGAAACTCAATTTGCTTAGAACTTTCTCGCAAGATTCGGAAGTTTATGTTCTAGATGAACCATTTACTAATCTTGATAAAAAATCGATTCGAAATCTATCAGATTATATAGGTCGAATTAAGAATGAAAAGGGCATTGTGGCAATTGTACACAGTAATGATTTAGATAAATATGCAGATCAAATTATTACAATAACTGATAAAGAATTAGTTTTACAGGAAGCATAAAAAACACCACATCACACTCTTGAAAATCAAGCCTTAGTCATTTAAAATGACTAAGGCTTATTAATTTTGAATTTCTGAAAGGAGGATAACGCAATGAACGATATTCCAGGTCGAAGTATCGATGATCCTGTTCCGTTGTGGTACATGGATGCTAGAAAAAGCGTGATTCTCCTTGATTTATATTTCTAAGGATTCTTTTTGGTGTCCCGAATTTGGGACATGTAAACTGGCGAGTGAAGCATTAGAATGACTTCAAAACCAGTGTAGAAATCTAGCTTTTTCCCAGAACGAAATAGGGTCAGAATACTTCTAAAGCAATTTCAGTTTGCGTTAGAAATAGTATGAGTAATGATAGAGAGAAAGAGCTTGCGGGCTTCATTGAGCGCCGCGAGTATCTGAGACTGCGTAAAGAATTGTCTGAAATGAACGAGGTCGACGTCGCAGGATTCATCGAGGATCTCCCTGCAGAAGAGGCTGCAATCGTGTTTAGAATGCTGCCGAAGGACTTGGCGTCGGATGTATTTGCTGAGTTCGATTCAGACATACAGCACCACTTGGTCAGCGCAATGACTGACCAGGAACTTTATACCATCGTAAATGACCTCGCTGTCGACGATGCTGTCGACATGCTCGAGGAGATGCCAGCTTTCGTCGTTCAGCGAGTTTTGAAGGCGGCCGACCCTGCGATGCGAAAGACATTGAACCACTTCATGAAGTATCCGGAGGATTCTGCCGGATCTATTATGACGCCTGAATTTATCGGGCTTCACGAGAATATGACGGTTCGCGAGGCGATTGATTTTATTCGCGCAAATGGCGAGGATAAGGAGACGATTTACACATGTTATGTCATGGAGAAAAAGCGTTTCCTCAAAGGGGTTGTTTCAGTCCGAACTATTCTGACAGCGAAAGATGATGCGATGATTTCAGACATCGTTGAGACGAATGTCATTTCTGTTACAACCGATACTGATCAGGAAGAGGCTGCGAACTTGCTTCGTAAGTACGATTTTATCTCGCTTCCGGTTGTCGACAAAGAGAATCGACTCGTCGGAATCATCACTTATGATGATGCTATGGATGTCATCGAAGAAGAGACTACGGAAGATATCGAGCGAATGGGTGCCGTAGAACCTTCGGAGACACCATATCTTAAGACTCCTGTTCACACACTTGCGAAGAATCGTATCGTTTGGCTTCTCGTACTGATGGTTGCTGATATGATCAGTGGCGGAATTCTTGAAAAATGGCAGGCGGCGTTCGCAGCAATGCCTATTCTGATTTCATTTATTCCGATGCTTACAGATACAGGTGGAAATGCCGGTGGTCAGTCATCTACACTGATTATCCGTTCACTTGCAATGGAAGAAATAGAGTTAAAAGACTGGGCAAAAGTCTGGTGGAAGGAAGTGCGGGTGGCGCTTCTTTGCGGAATTGTACTTGCGACAATTAATGTTATAAGAATTTGGATCATGTATCCAGGACATATTCTGGTCGGAGTGACTATCGGCGTGGCTATGATCTGTACAGTTCTCATGGCAAAGTCAGTAGGTGGAATCCTTCCGCTCGTTGCATCGAAATTCCATCTAGATCCTGCGGTAATGGCTTCACCACTTATTACAACTATTGTTGATGCAGGTAGTTTGCTGATTTATTTAAATACTGCTTCACT
>DAISYI010000083.1:4516-6979 GCA_036825385.1 Lachnospiraceae bacterium
ATGGGTGTAGGTTCTTTTTTCTTTGGATTTTCATTGAGAATTGTGCGTTTTTTTTATATAATAGAGAAAATATCTTGGAAGGAATTTATAAATGTCAAACGAAAAGAAAAACGGACCTATTCTCATTTCTATTGCCGGGGGAACAGGATCTGGCAAATCTACTTTTACTAACAGATTGAAGGACAAATTTAAAGATCACATAAGTGTTCTCTATTATGACAATTATTATAAGAAATATGATGGACTTACATTTGAAGAGCGTAAGAGCATCAATTACGATCATCCAGATGCGTTCGAGACTGAACTTCTTCTCAAGCATCTCGAGGCTTTGAAGAATGGAGAAACAGTGGAGTGCCCTGTTTACGATTACACAAAGCACACACGTTCAGATGAAATTCAAAAAGTTACACCAAGTAAGGTAATTATACTTGAGGGAATCCTCGTTCTTGCCGATAAACGTATTAGAGATCTTTCGGATATCAAGGTGTTTGTGGAAGCAGACGCTGATGAGAGAATCCTCCGTCGTGCGATTCGCGACGTGAAGGAACGTGGTCGTGATCTCGAAGGAATCGCTGAGCAGTATCTCGCTACAGTTAAGCCAATGCATTACAGATATGTAGAGCCTACAAAGGGCTTCGCTGATATCGTAATCAATTCTGGTATGAATGACGTAGCGCTCGATATCATGGCTCAGAAGATTAATTCTGTTATAAACGAATAATTCATCGAGACAGCAAGGGCGGTTTGTAAGCTTTTTCACAGCACAAATAACGTACATAATTAAGAAAGGGCGTGATGGGGATGAGAAAAAATCTTATTCGTAAAATTGTTATTCTAGTTTTATTTAGTGTAACGGTGTTGGTTACAATTTTGATGTCAATTGCTAGTTACAATATCAGCCATGCTTATAAGTATATGGCTGAGGAGGAACTTAAGGCGGCGGCTATTATGTTTCATGACGAGACGGCGCATGAATACGATGGCGCGTGGAGTCTGGACAAAAATGGTAAATTGAAGAAGGGCGGCGACCCTGTTCAGGATGAGTATCTCGATCAGTTTAAAGAGATGACGAAGGATACGAATATATTCTATTCTATTTATCTCGGAGATACATGTAGACTTACTACTTTGAAGGGTAAGGACGGTAAGTTCCTTACTGGTGAGAAAGCTTCTAGTGAAGTTAAAGAGAAGGTTTTGGAACAGAGTGAGAGAGTCTACTATGACAATTTGAAGATTGATGGAACGGAGTATATGGGATATTATATTCCGCTTCAGGAAGATGGTAAGACAGTTGGTATTATCTTCGCAGGTCGTTATAGAGAAGATGTGACGCAGAAGAGTTTCAATGCAATCATTATGATGATTGTGTTTGCGGTTGCGTTTACTTTGGTTATCTTTGCTCTCGGACTTCTTACAGATAAGCTGATTGGTCCTAAGATGAAGAAGATTGCTGAGTGTCTGTCGCTTATGTCAGATGGTAATTTGAACCATCATTTCCCAAGAGCGATTACGAAGCGTGTAGATGAGCTTGGTGTCATCGGTCGAGCTGGAGAGGACCTTAGACTTAAACTTCGAGAGGTTATCGGTGAAAGTAAGGATTTGACTTCGAATGTTGCAAAGTCTGGTGATGATCTCGCAATGAATGCGGACAATGCAACACAGGCTTCTAGCCAGGTTACAGATGCTGTCGATGAGATTTCACGTGGCGCTGTAGAGCAGGCTGAGTCAGTTAATGATTCTGCTAAGAATACAAATAATATCGGTGAGGACATCGATAGTATTACTGTGAATGTAGAGGAACTTGAGTCGTTCTCAGCAGAGATGGCTCAGTACACAGAGGCTGCGATGGGTGCGCTCGAGGAGCTTATGGCTCAGAATGCTGAAGTCGTTCATGCGATGGAGCAGATTAGCGCACAGATTCAGGCTACTAATGAGGCGGTTAGATCTATCGCTGATGCATCTGGACTTATTACTGATATCAGTGGTCAGACAAACTTGCTTTCACTTAATGCTTCTATCGAGGCTGCTCGTGCTGGTGAGGCTGGACGTGGATTTGCAGTAGTTGCTACTGAAATCGGTCAGCTTGCTAATCAGTCAGAGGACGCTGCCAAGAAGATTAATGAGATTGTTGATAACCTTGTTTCTGAATCTGAGAAGTCAGTTCAGACGGTTGGAAGACTTCGTGAAGATTTCGAAACTCAGAATGAGAAGATTGATGCAACGAAGTCGGATATGGAATCTATGTCAGAAGGAGTTGCAAATGTAACTGATTCTGCAACGAAGATTTCAGAGAGAGTTCGAAGCCTCAATGAAGCCAAGAATGAACTTTCTACTATTATTAATGCTCTCGCTGGTATTTCAGAATCGAATGCCGCATCTACAGAGCAGACAAATGCATCTATGCAGGAGCTTAATGCTTCCTTCGCTTATGTAAATGAAGCATCTCAGGAACTTAAGGCTCTC
>DAISYI010000084.1:0-4507 GCA_036825385.1 Lachnospiraceae bacterium
GCCTGTATGGAACGGACTTACAAATGAGTTCCATCCTACACAGATGCTTGCAGATATGCTGACTATCAAGGAACACTTCGGCAAACTTAAGGGACTTCACCTTGCTTACTTAGGTGATGCGAGATATAACACAGGTAATTCACTCATGGTTGTCTGTGCTAAGCTCGGTCTAGATTTTACCGTTGTATCAAATAAGAAGTATTTCCCCTCATTCTATATGGATTTTTTTCTCTATATTTCAATTGATATATTGGCTCCATAAGACCATTATCTTCACCTCTACTTAATTCCCCACATTAAACCTTTCGCCTGTTACTAGCTGATACGTCACCATCTTATCTCCATCCAGGTCTTCCTTGTGCATATCCACCACGGTAATCTGGTGGTTTTCGTAGGTGTTGTAGTAGTATAGGCCGCGGTCGAGGTTGCAGCATGAAGTGTAGATTGTGATTTCGTATTTTTCGGAGCCGAGGTGGACGCAGCCGCGTTGCTGGTCGACTACGATTGAGCATTCTCTGTCAGCTATCATCCAGTGTAGTGGTGATAACGGAAGCTCAGCGCTGAAGTTCTCATTAAGCAAGTTTAGATTGTTTAGAAGCTTTTTCGCGTCAGCGACAGAGGCGCACTGACCGAGAATCCATGGAATGAATTCGAATGGAGTGATGAGAAGAGCGGATAGTCGTCTACGACGTATGCCATTCCGATTAGCGCATGATGTTTTTTCAATGTGTCTGCGTGGCGAAATTTGAGTTCGAAGTTTCGCGGAACGACCGTGACTGTCTCGTGGTATGAGTACTCGAGGTCGAGGTTTCGGCCGAAGTAATGATCTTTGCTATAATATGTCGCTGCTGTGCACATAGTTCCCCCCTTATTTTGACAGTTGTATGCTAGGTTCAGTATATCACCTATATAATGCTATATAAAACTATATAATCTATATAATTCTATATAAAAAACCATAAGAGGAAATGAAAAATCATTTCCTCTTATGGTTCAATCTATGTATACTTGCTTAACTGTCTTTTCTAATAATCAAGTTTACTGACATAAGTATCTCACCTCGCTGCAGCATAAACCACATACGCGACATACATCACTATCATCATAGTGCCCTCAACTCGATTTATGCTCTTTCTAGTAAGGGCGTGAGTGTATGAGATGAGTGTGACTACGATGAGAATTGCGAGGTCATAAACGGATGCCATATTCATCGCAAGTGGGGTTATTAATCCTGATATCCCAAGGATAAATAGCAGGTTAAATATATTTGAGCCTACGACGTTTCCGACTGCGATGCCGGTTTCACCTGCTCGAGAAGCTACAACTGATGTAACGAGTTCCGGAAGTGATGTTCCGATAGCGACGATTGTAAGTCCGATCAAAGTTTCCGACATTCCAAAGGCTGCTGCTACTTCTTTTGCCGCTGTTACAACAGCCTGTCCACCAGCGATAATCAGAATGAGACCGAATATGATTCTAAAGATGATTTGGTAAAGCGGGTCTGTTGTTGCAAGGTTGGATTCGGTAGACTTTTTCCGAGCCGCAAAAACTATAAAAGCAATGTACGCAACAAATATCACTAGCAAAACCAAGGCGCCGACGCGTGAAAGGGTACCGACCGTACTCAAAATTTCTGCGTCCCGATATGCATCCGAAGAGATAACCGAAAAGCCAGTCATCGCCATCAAAGCAAGTGTTGTTACGAGCGCAAACGGGAAGTCTCTCCGGTTGATTTCAGGTTCCACCTTCAATGGATGGATTACTGCGCAGATGCCGAGAATTCCGAGGAGATTAAAGATATTCGAGCCAAGGACATTGCTAAGTGCAATTTCATTTGAACCAGATATAGCCGCAAGAGTGCTTACCGCCAGCTCCGGTGCGCTCGTTCCTGCAGCTACTATTGTGAGCCCTATTACAACTCCGGGCACGCGGAATGTGCGCGCCAGGGACGAACTGCCTGCAACAAACATGTCAGCGCCTTTTATGAGTGCAGCGAAACCAATGATAAGAAGAAAAATGTTCAATACTATCATGTCAGACCTCCTTTCAATAAAAAAACGAGACTATACCGCAGAATTTACTGCGGTATAGTCTCGCTACTTAGACATACTCCGGGGATTCTGAATCCCGTAATGACGAAATATATCACATGCTTCACATGTGAGCTACTCCCTAAACCTAATTTTGAAACTTATTTTATTAGAATTATACAGAGATTCCACGGAAGAGCAATTAAATAAGAATAAAATAAAGGTGAAGTCTGTGGCTTTCATATCTTTGAGATCAAGAGTAAGTGTAGGGCACTTACGCTTTTTCACAATATAAAAATAGGAGCAAGTCGAATTTACAACTTGCTCCAAGCATTAATATTAAATATTAGATATAGCTCCTACAATAATCAAATAAAGGGCTATTAATACTATCCATACTACTGATAGAATAATTACCTTAAATACTTTATTCATGGATGTTTTCATCCAGATAAATTTTGTGACAGCGCCACCGAGAAGTGCCACTAAAGCACCTAATGCGCCAAACGCGAACACACAGGCTGCAGTTGCTGCACCGATTGCAGTATTCCAATTTCTTGATTTTTTCTTCTCTACCTGAAGATCTTCGTTTACTACTTCTGGTTCAAATTCGTTGTTTACTTCCATGTTCTCTTCTAGTATAACTTGGGAGTTATACTCAATCCTTTCTAGTTTATAAGGGTGTTATCAAATCGCCCTTTACTCTGTTTACTCATTTATATGTGTGAGTTACAAGTTAATACTATATATAAGTTTTTATGTGGTGTCAATTAATGCATAAAAATAGGACACTACCTTATTAGTGGCTGTCAACACAGACAACTTATGTGGTATAGTTTCACACACTGATATGGGTTTACATGTCCTAGAATTTTGAGTCGTCCACTAAAGCAGGACCTCTCTAATTTGTAATGATTTTATATCATCTATAACTGATAATTACTATCTGTTACTGCTATTTATTTATAATTAAGTTATCACATGACCTAAGTCCATCTATATGTTCAAACAAATCCGGTTTAATTGGTGCGCCCATTGGATCCAACACGAAATCTATGCCTTCACGACGTGCCAATTTCGCAGCGGGTACAAAATCACTATCTCCTGCTATCAATACAATTTTTTCTACTTGTCTCTTGTAAGCCATTGATGCAATATCGATTCCAATTTTCATATCAACGCCTTTTTGATCTACATTAAGCATAAAATCTCGCTCTGTCAATTCATCAAACGTCACTTTTCCATTACATAATTTCTTCACGATATCCGGTCTAATAGAATAATGCGCTTGTGCCTCAGATAGACTCCCCATTCTTAGCGCGAATTTCCTTTTCTTTTTCAATTCCTCAAAGAACAGCTCTGTCCATGTATAAACATCCGTTTTAGAGAAGTCAATTTGACACTTCTTAAAAGGATGGTATAACTTCTTCTCCATTGGATGGCAATCATAATAAAAGATTCGGTAAAGATCATGTTTCTGATCCTTTTCATCCAGATGTCTCCAACAATAATTGTTCAATTCATCCGCTCGTTCTTTCGAACTCTTATCCCCCCAAATCATCATTGCCCTCTTACGGTAGAAACCTCCATCAACCAATATTGCTGTTTTCATATATAAACCTCCTCCTTAAATAAAAAAAGCCAAAGGTTCGGCACAGCCCTTATTGTGGGCGGCTTACTGCTTTGGTCTCCTGCAAATATTGCAATAATATTATAGCAATATGATTATAGATTTGCAATTCACATCTTTTGTTTTTATTTTTATTTTACCATTAAGATGAGATAAAGGTCCTGTATAGGACCTTTATCTTTCTACCTTCTCAAAATCATCTACGTTGTGGCCGCAGATTGGGCAGATGAAGTCGTCGGGGATTTCTTCGCCGACGTAGGTGTAGCCGCAGATGCGGCAGCGCCAGATGGTTTCGCCTGCGGGTGTAGTGCCGACTGGTTCTGGGGCTGGTTTGATATGAGTCTGATAGTATTCGTAGGTGCATGATTTGGATTCTGAAAGGACAGTCATGAAGGCAGGTTCGCAGATGAAGAGTGTATGCGAACCAAGGTCAACTGTTTCCTTTACTTTTAGTGAGAAATAGGCGTTTGTGCCTTCTGTGATATATGGGATGGAGTTGTCCGCGAGGGCAGATTTGATCGGTGAGTCAGGGGCGAATTTGTCGACGTCGCGGCCAGACTGAAGACCGAAGTGTTTGAAGATGTCGAAGCGTGCTTCTTCTGATAGAACTGAAATGTTGCACTCGCGAGTTTTTTCCAACATCTCATGTGTGAGGCTTGATTTGTTTAGTGCGATTGAGATGGTGTTTGGGTCTGCGGCAACTTGGAGCGCGGTGTTTATGATGCAGCCGTTGGCGCGGGCTTCGTCGCGGACGGTGCAGACGAAGAGGCCGTAGGTGAGTTTGTACATGGCTTTCTTGTTTGATTCTGACATATGAGTCCCCCTTTGTTTAGATTGGTTAATGATG
>DAISYI010000084.1:4517-6870 GCA_036825385.1 Lachnospiraceae bacterium
CGTGAGAGGATATGGGAACTTTGATAAGAAATAAGGAAATGAATTTATGGGTTTTATTTCAATTTCTTACTTAATAAATTTAGTAAGTGTGAAATTATTTGGTGTACTTCAAAGAGCTTGATTTTATTATTTTTGAAGTATATTTTTACATATCAGATTTGTTTTTCTGCGATATGTGTACTTCAGAATTCTATTCTTTTAAATTATTGAAGTACATTATTGTGCTTGTATGCATGGATTACTCGTAATATGTACTTCAATCAGCTTAATTATCATATTTTTGAAGTACAACCAGTAATCCCCTTAATGATTCTCAAAATAATTTGTTCTTAAAGAACACTCATTTTTCCTTTATGGTATCTCACTTTTATCACTTCTGCGTTTTGGATGGTTGTGATTCCTGAGTTTGGCATATTTTTCTGGAACCACCAGGCGAGGGAGGAGTGACCTACTACGAGGATGGTGTCGCCATCTTTTGCTTCGTAAAGGATGCGGTCGAAGGCGCGGTCGAAACGCATTACGGCGTGGGCTGTTGACTCGATTTCATATTTCGGTTTAAAGGTTAAATCGTCGACTGAGCCGAGGTCGTAGTCTTTAAAGAAGTTTGGGTACTTCTTTGAGATTTCGTCTGGACTTAGGCCTTCTACTTTTCCCCAATCGAGATCGTTTAGATCATGAAGGATAGTGTGAGGTACTTTCTTGGAAGTTGATTTGTTCTGTGAGAGAATCAGCTTCGCTGTATCCTGTGTTCTAGTGAGTTCACTTGTGTAGACGTGGGCAAACTTTATGTTCTGAAGATCTTTGCCGGCGCCTTTAGCCTGATATCGGCCCATCGTCGTAAGCTGTGCGTCTGTCCCGGAACCGGCGTAGAGGCCTTTTACATTTGCATCTGTTTGAGCGTGACGCGCGATGTAGAAGGTGATGTCTTTCTGCTTAATCTGCTTGCTTATCTTTATGACTTGATTGCCAGTTTTAGTGGCGAGGTCTACAACTTGTTTTGCCTGGTGCATGTGATAGGTCTTTCTAGCGAGACCGATGGCAACCATAACGATTATAAAACTGAGGCTTCCGAGGACTGCAAGTTTTAGGGTTGAATTTTTATGCTTTTTCCGAGTGGTGTGAGACATGTCTGTTTCTCTTTCATAAATGAACTAGACCTCGCATTTCTGCGAGGCCTAAGGTTAATTCTGATTATTTTCTCTTCTCGTATTCGTCGAGAGCCATCATCTGTGTGAGGCTTCTGATTCTATCTGAATGACGTGAAAGCGCAATCGTAAGCGTATAGATTACGAGCAAGCTGAACAGGAATCCGAGGAAGAATACCATATTCATAACGCTAGCGATTCCGAGTACACCTGCGAGCCACTCGAGTGCTCCAGGGATTGCAATCAGGATTACGATTACCAGCGGAACAAGAATCCATGTGATTGCGTATTTTAATTCGATCTGTCTCTTTTTTGACTTACCCACTACTGCACACCAGAAGATGATAAATAATAGGGCCAGGATGATTCTAAGTTTAAATGTCATCATGATTTCTTACCTCTCAAAGCTTCTATAATAATTGCAATAGTTACCTTTACCATATAGTAAACAGATTTCTTCATTGTGATTGACGAAACACCGCCCTGACGAGCTCTCATGATTACAGGGATTTCTTCAATCTTCATGCCGTTATTGATTGCTGTTACAGCTGTCTCTGGTTCCGGGTAATCTTTCGGATAGTTTGCCGCAAAAAGCTTGATCACATTTCGACCTGCAAGTCGAAGTCCTGATGTAGGATCTGTCACTGTATGTCCTGTAAGGATTCTGATAAGTACTGTAAAGTACTTGATTCCTACACGGCGCATAAATGATGACTGAAAGCCTTCCTTTGCGATGTAACGAGATCCAATTACCATATCAAGTTCATTCTCCTCGAGATGTTTTGCCATCTTATTAAGAAATGCTGGATCATGCTGGCCATCGCCATCGACCTGAACTGCGATATCATAGTCATATTTCTCTGCGTATTTATATCCTGTCTGAACTGCTCCGCCGATTCCGAGATTGATAGGAAGGTTCACGTAATTATAGTCGTGGTCCTTCAAAATCTGGAGTGTGTTATCTGTAGAGCAGTCATTGATTACGACGTAATCGAAACCTGGCGCGTTTGCCTTTATATCTTCGACTGTCTTTACTATATTTTCGCTTTCATTATATGCGGGTATAATGATGAGCTTCTTCATATTTTTGTTACCTTTCTTTTAACCAAACAAACAGGTTATCCTGCCGTGGGCAAAATAACCTGTTTGATTATATCACAATTTTGGGGAAGTGGGGGAATTTTTACGACTGGATTCTTTCATAACGC
>DAISYI010000085.1:0-6847 GCA_036825385.1 Lachnospiraceae bacterium
GAAAGATGGAAAGTTGGGTAATCATACTCGATTGTTTCTATCAACTCGCCTACAGAAATCTCTGTATCTAATTCTTCCATGATTTCACGTTTTAAAGCTTCCTGTGGAGTTTCACCTTCTTCAATCTTTCCACCTGGGAATTCCCATCCACCTTTAAGATCACCATAACCTCTCTGTGTAGCAAAGATTATTGGTTCACCTTCTTTATTCTCAGCTTTGATAATTGCTGCAACAACACGTACTGTTTTCATCTTTCCTCCAAAACTAACCTACGAAGTAATCGAAGATATCTTTTCTAACTTCATCCTTAAGTTCAAGTTTAAAATTCATAATCGGCAAGCTCTCGCCTTTGTCATTTAGGATTGTTGTCTCTTTCCACTGTCTAGGTAATGCTTCTCCCATATAATAGAAATCAGTACCTTCTCCATCGCTCTTTTTCATAAATAGGAGAACCTTTGTATTCTCTTCTTCCGCATGGATAATTGCCTGTGCTTCTGTACTAGTTTCTCTTACTTTACTTCGAGTCATCCAGCTAAAGATCCTATTACTATACTCATTGGATCCGATATTTAATCTCTCAAATTCATCCGCATATTGAGTACTTTTTGAGATATCATCTGACTTCTCATATGTTACGAAAATCGGACAAGTATTGTACTTAATTCGATAGCCATACATTGTTTGACTATCGTCCTTCTTCCAATTTAAAATTCGACATACATCTTTTCTCGAATACTTCTGATACAAAACAAGATTATTTCTATCATGCTCAGCATATTCATTTCTATTCTTTTCAATACCCAGTGTAATGAGATTTGATAATTCTTTTCTAAAGAATTCTTCTGATAACTTAGATGCAAAAGTGAGCGTACGATTAATGGACCCTTTTCTATCTTCTTTTTCATATACTACATCTACAGTTTGATATCTTTTTGCTTCAGACTGAGTATTTAAAAATTGTTTTGAAATAATGCTGTAAGATGATTCATAATCCGCATCAGAGAAAGTCTCACCATATCTCTCAAGTTCATTTTTAAAAGATTCTTTTGTTATAAAATCCCTTTCAAGAAGCATTTTCAACATAAGAAGTTCGTGGATTCGTTTACCGTTTACAAAGTTTGCAGATATGAATTCCAATATAGCTTCCTGTTCATCTGTGAACTTAACCTTATAATCTTCATCAACCATTCTTACAAACTGATCATAAGTCCTAGAATAGTCAATAAATAACAATGGATCGATTTCACCTTCGTTATAAAAATCTAGTACTGAAGGTATCTTTCCGAGTCTTTCTTTTAAAGCAAAGTATTTCTCTGTAAGCATCTTCTTTGTAGTAGACATACGATCAATAGATTCATATATTTTACGTCTACTAATCTCATCAAAATGAACTGTCGATGCTCCAGGAAGGATTCTATCTCCTTCTCTAATGTATCTTCTGATGTTGTCCTTGTTATATGTTCTATCACCTGACAAAGCTATCGGAATCATAAAGTTATTATTGTAATTACCAATAAAATCAATAATGACTACAAATTCTTTTCCATCTGCTTTACGGAGTCCTCTTCCCAACTGCTGTACAAAAACAATTGGAGACTGAGTAGGTCTAAGCATAATAACCTGGTTTACTTCGACAATATCTACGCCTTCATTAAGAATCTCAACTGAAAAGATGTAATCTAATGGTTCTCTACCCGAACCATCATTCTCATCCATAGCTAATCTTTCAAAAGCTTCCTGTCTCTGTTCAGCACTAGCAGAACCATCAAGCGAGATTGTTCTAAAATATCTACCAGTTTCGGGATTGATAGTCGAATTAAACTTCTCTGATAAAGCTTCTGCTTCGTTAATTCGGCTGCAGAATATAAGGCCTTTTACTCTGTCACCTGAGTAGCCAAAATAATTAGCTTGTTTAATAATATGATTTATTCTTTCATCACTTGTAAGAAGATTAAAATCTCTCTCAGATAGTTTCTTACCAGTTTTTAAATCTCCAATAAGACTTAAATCTGTTATTCCAAAATAGTGAAATGGACATAACAAATCTTCCTGCATAGCTTGCTGTAATCTTATTTCATAAACGATATTATGATTGAATATCTCATAGATATTTCTTCCTTCGATATTATCATCACGTTTATCTGGTGTAGCAGTCATACCAAGGAATAACTTTGGTTTAAAATAATTCATTATTCTCTGATATGAGCCTGCAGATGAATGATGAGCCTCATCAAGAATAATGCAATCAAAGTCTTCAGGATTAAACCTATTCAGATATTCATCTTTATTTAATGTCTGAACTGTCGCAAAGAGATACTCTGAGTCACAATCAAACTTTCCATCTCCAATAAATCCCATAGAAACTTTATTTGAGAAAACTCTTCCATATGACTTTCTAGTCTGCTTTGCAAGCTGTGCTCTATGTACTACAAACAATACACGCTTAAAACCTAATTCGCGCATAGCAAAAGCTGAAGCATAAGTCTTTCCTGTTCCTGTTGCAGAAATCAAAAGTGCTCTATCTTCACCTTCTTCTACTAGCGCTTTTAGATTTTTTATAAACCCAACCTGCATAGAGTTTGGCTGAAGACGATACTTTTCAATTGAAGTAATCTTCTCTTCTTTCGCTATCTCTCGCTGTTTTTTTACAATCTCATATTTTTCTTTGTAATCTTCATAGAAATCTTCAAAAGAAAGTGAATATTTGGAATTCCATAAATCATTAAACTCATTAAGTACTTCTTTAGCCATTTCACCAGACTCAGAAGATACAAATTTTGTATTCCATTCTTTATTTGTTGAAAGCGCTGTTTTAGTAAGGTTAGAACTTCCAATAATAATTCTGTATATCTCATCCTTCTTAAAGATATATCCCTTTGTATGGAAACCTTCGCCTGCGCCTTCTGCATCGTAAAGTTTGATTGTAATATTTTTAAATTCAGAGAGCTTTTTCAGAGCCTTAGGTTCTGAAAAATTCAAATAATTTGTTGTTAGAATTTGACCAGGAATTCCCTTCTCTTCAAGTTCACGCAAAATAAGAAGGAGTGGCGTAAGACCACTCTCTGTAATAAATGCGACGCTTATTTGAAAGCGATCACAGCGAAGGAGCTCGTCTTCTATTGAAGAGAGCACCTTTTTTCCTTCTTTGTAATTATTTGTGATAAATTCTGGTCTATATGCTAAGTTAGAATGAAAATCGCTATTAATAAATGCTGTTCTAGCGCCTTCAATAATCTTTTCTTCTTTACTCAAAACTACTCCCCTTACAGTCCAGTCTTTCTAAGTATCACATTCAACCACTTTTCTGATTCACAGCCTTCGCGGACGTCGGTGGTCATCCAGCTCATTTCGATGCCGATGCTGTCGAAGCCTTCGAGGAAGGTGCGGAATGATTCTTCTGTGTAGTTATGATAGTATCTATCGCCTTTGACGCCAATGAAGTCGCCGAATTTGAATGAGGCGTAGATGACGCCATTTACTTTTAGGGCTTTTATCATCTTGAACATAACTTCTTTCATTTCGATTGCGTCGAGGTGGAGAAGTGATGCGCAGGCCCAAATGCCATCGTATCTGTCTACTGCTTTTAGTTCGTGAAAATACATTTTTCTGACCGGGACTGGAAGAATTTCACTTGCAAGTCGGCAGAGTTCTGGTGAACCATCGATTGCATCTACGCTATATCCTTTTTCAATGAAGGCAAGAGCATCTCTTCCTGATCCACAGCCAAAATCCAAGATTTTTCCCATAGGGGTAATCTTCCCCAAAAATAGATTCTGGATTTCTGTCATGTCGACATGAAGTGTGCCGTTCACATATTCACGTGCATTTGTGTTGTAATAGTAAAGTGTTCTATCCATCCCAAATCTCCCTGTTTTGAACCAACAAGCATTTTATTTTTCTATAATAATATGTATAATATCTTTGAGTAAAATACTACTCCTTGTATTATTTTACTCCATTTGACACAAAAATTGTACAAATATTGGGAAAAAGGAAAAAAGATGCACGTAGAAAAACTAAAACTTTATTTGGATTTGTATGAATCGAAGAATTTCACTAAGACTGCTAGGCAGAATTTCATCTCTCAGGCGGCGCTGAGTCAATATATCAGCTCTCTTGAAGAACAGTATGGCACGAGCTTTTTCGACAGAAACTATTCTCCTATCCATTCAACGAAGACTGGAGATGTGTTCTACAGAGAAGCTCAGATCATGTATAAGCAGTATCTGAATATGAATGCGGCAATTGAGAATTCGAAGACTTCTGATTATATGCCTTTCAGAATCGGTTACTGTACTCTCGTAGATTTGAAAACTATTCTCCCTCTGCTTCCGTTGCTTCATGAGGCGATTCCGGATTTGAAGGTTGTTCCTATTAAGGTACCTATAAATGAGGTTGAGGAGTATCTGGAGAAAAACCTTTGCGATGTAGCGATTTCGTATGAGAGTGAGTTTCACTCAAAGAATATCAATAAGATAGTTTATGCGAAAGGGGATTACAACGTCGTAGTAAGTACTACTCACCCGCTTGCCTCTAAAAAGGAAGTTTCGGCGCAGGAAGCTTATAAATATCCTATCGTAATTCTTTCGATTAATCGTATCGGTGAGATTCACGATTACATGCTTAATCGTTTACATAACGAGGGTATCGAGCCTATCGTCGGCCGTGAGGTTGATGATGAACAATCTGGTTTGTTCTACATCATCTCTGAGAACCTCGTTGGTTTCGTAAATGAGAATACTGACCTCAGCAATTATGAGGGGTATGTAAAGAAGATTCCTATCACAAATGATATCCATCAGTATAATATTTGCGTTTCCTATTCGAAAACGAATTCGCACCCTGTTATAGATACATTTTTAAAACTTGTTAAGGAGAAAAAACAGTCGGGTTTCCAAGAAATATAGTTTTTATAGTCACATTATAAATTCTTAATAGCGATAAGTTTTTCTTATTTGACACACGGGTTATAAAAATATATTATAATAACTGAATGCATTTCAGAAGAGAGATGCTTCCCTTATCATCTCTCCTCGATACACCAATGCATCCCTAACAAACAAAATCCCTATATCGAAAAGAGGCTGATTTCCCCAATCAGCCTCTTTTCACGTATTAAGATATTTTTGAACATAAGAAAAGCCAGAAACCTGAGGTTTCTGGCTTTTCTTATTATTCAAATGTATAGCAAAGTGTTTCTCGAAGAATCTTTTGCCAATCACTCTCATGTCTAAGAATACGAATTATATATACCTTCTCTTTTATTTCATCAACAAAGAAAAAGATTATCGATGGTGAAAACATCTTTCTAAGAATTAGTTTTTCTTTATAGAAAATACCAACACCAGTACATAACTTAAACTTTGTTCCTAGTTCCTGAATAATTTGATTGATTTCATCAACAAACTCATCAGCCCTATCTTCTCCAAATGCCAGTTCAACATAATCTGCTATATCTGACATATCATAAATCGCTTCTCTAGACCAAATGACCTCGTAATCAACCATTTGATGCTAACCCCTTTTTCCCCTTTCTAGTATTTCTTCGTTCTTCTCTTAAACGATTCACTTCCAAGACAGCTTCTTCATGAGTCAAAGTATTTCCCGATTCAATATCTTCTAACCCTCTATCGAGCATTCTAAGAAGATTGGGATCTACTTCGCAAGCTTCTCTTACAACAATATCTTTGTCTAACATCAACCTTCTCCTAATAAATATAACTATATCCTTGTGTTTATTAATTATAACAAGGAACAATTATAATGTCAGTTTCGAAATTCTAAAATAATTATTTAGGTGCTGCAAAGTTTAGTGCTTTCTCTATTACTTCGAGTTCTAATCTAGGATTTCTAATGATTTCTCCATCAAGTGTAAATGCGAAGTCTTTTTCCCCTGTGACTACTACTTTCTTTGCACGTTTGTAGAGAATGACATCTTTGAGTCGTGGGTCATCGAGGTGCTGACCTGATGAGTATGATTTCACGCACTGGATGAATTTGAAACGTGATACTGGCTTGACCATGCAGATGTCGCAAAGGCCGTCGTTCATAATGGCGCGTGGTGCGCAGTGATATGATCCGCCGACGTACTGTCCATTTGCAATTGTGCAGAGGAGAGCTGCTCCGTCTGGGTTCAGTATTTCGCCGTCCGCTTCGAGTGTGCAGTTTGTGCGCATACTTGTGACGAGGGCTTTGATTACGCCCTGGAGATAGTATTTCTTGCCTGCGTGGCCTTTCTTTGCACGAACTGTATTTACAGTGTCGGCTACTGTTGTGTCAAAACCGAAGTTTACGATGTTTATGCTGTACTGGTTTGCAACTTTCAGCATATCGATTGGGGCCGCATCGGCATCCATGAGTTTTTCTATGTCGAGGAATTTCTCTGCTCCGCCGAATGATTTCACGAGGTCGTTTCCGCTTCCGCATGGGTAGCATGAGAGGCTGATGTCGCAGGCTGTGTCCTGCTCTTTCGCCTGCATGATTCCGTTTGCAACTTCGTTTATTGTGCCATCACCGCCGCATGCGATGAATCGAATATCTTCTTCGTGATTTAAGCACCAGTCGACTACAAATCGAGTTGCGTCTTTCTCTCCTGTCGTTACATAAACTGCCGCTTCGTCTTTATGTTTTGAATTCGAAACCGCTTGTCTTATTTCTTCTTCACTGTTCTGTGAGCCTGAAATTGGGTTTACGATAAATATGTATTTCATTTTAATCCATCCCTTGTTTGAATTTTTGAACCTTTAGTATTTTACATTAAGTAATGGGGAATTACTAGTTTAGAAATACAGGTGATTTTTGCATTTCCTCGCGGACCTACTTTTGCTTTCCTTTGATGTAGCCCTGT
>DAISYI010000086.1:0-6731 GCA_036825385.1 Lachnospiraceae bacterium
AATAATAGATTGTTTTGAACATCATTAACTTTTTCATATAATTCAACCCCTAAATCCACTTCGCGCTCATGGATAGTTTTTCCATTTGTCGACGATAACGGAATTACTGTAACTACATTTGTCCTATGTTTACTATCATTATCCAAAACAACCGCAAAATGTAATCCTCCCATTTCCGAACCAACGTTAAACCCAAAATTCACCCGAATCACATCACCCCTAGAATAGTTTATCAATCTTCTGGAATCAAAATCATTTTCAAACCTTATATATTCCGTATAAGTTCTAATCCAGTAAGATATCAAATTCAACAACTCTTCTTTTCCAGAATTTATATAGTCTTCCAGAAGGCTATTTAAACTCTTAATCGATTTTTTCTTGTTTTGTATTACTTCATCTTGATTAGTATTTTTCATATTACCCCCTACCCTTTACTTATGCTCAAATAATTCCGTTTTGTCCATCTACTTTTTTACCTTTAAGGTAAATATATTTGACATTTATGCTGTATCATTATACACTAAATTAACCAGATAGGTAAATAATTTTATACAGGAGGTCTATCATGCCTAGAAGTAAAAGTTACATAGCTTCACCACCAGGTTTTACTATAAAAGAACAATTAGTTGACAGAGGAATAAGTCAGAAGGAATTTGCCGTACGAATGGGCTTATCCGAAAAACACGTCAGCAAGCTTATAAATGGCGAAGTGCAACTTACGCCTGATGTAGCTGTGCGTTTAGAGACAGTTTTAGGAGTTCCTGCTAAGTTTTGGAATAAGCTTGAAGCATTTTATAGGGAAGATTTAATCAAAGTCGAACTCGAAAATAAAATGGACGCTGACAAAGAACTCGCCAGATTACTACCTTACGCTGAAATGGCAAAATTAGAGTGGGTACCTAAAACTAGAAATGCCAGTGAGAAAGTAACACACTTACGAAAGTATTTTGAAGTAATTGAACTATCTCTTCTTGAAAAACGTAATCTCTTGCGAATCGCTTATCGCAAACTCGACATTACAGAGAAAAATGATTTTGCAGCACTTGCATGGGTTCAGGAAGCAAGGTTAAAAGCTAGAGATATTGAAACTAAGCCAGTAAACATATCCAAACTCGAAAAAGAGCTAAAAAAAATACAGAAGATGACCACACTTTCATCTTCTGTATTTATACCTAAGTTATGTAGTTTATTAGCCGAATGTGGTATAGCACTAGTATTCCTTCCTCATCTTAAAGGTTCTTCACTACAAGGTGCCACATTTTTAGACGGTAAGAAAATCGTAATTGCATTAACTGACAGAAATATGGACGGCGAAAAATTCTGGTTAGGTCTTTTTCACGAAATAGCTCACGTCGTTTTAGGACACGTATACCAAGAAGAATGTCTTTCTGATAAAGAAGAAAAGGAAGCTGATGTTTGGGCAAAAAGAATGCTAGCTTCTACTCATACTTAAACTTCTTCTCTTTACCGTCCTCGATGAAGTAGACTACTTTCTTCTTCCTGTCGATTCGCTTGAACATTCCGTTGTGAAGAGCAGAGAAGCGAGTGTCGGTGCAGGTGATGTCGACTTCTTTTGCGAATTGAAGCTGGAACTCTTTTGGTTTAAAGAGATCTGCTTCACGGTCTTTGTCCGTCATCATAAAGTACTTGAGATTAAAGCTACCGTCATCCTGACCTTCATTGTTTAGTCCCCAGGTAGGGTCGACGTGGTAGTTTTTTCCGTCAAGCGTTACGAGAGACCATGCGTGATAACCGACATCCGAATCGCTAGCATCATTCGACACTGAAGCCGCATCTACGCCGCACTGCTGAAGCATATAAGAGTAAAAATCACCAAGCTCGCAGCAGATTCCTCTGTGCTCGTAGAGCGGACGGCAAATGACGAATGGTTCGTTCTTCATGGATTCTTCTGAAATACCATAGTCATAGCTGCAGGTCTTGCAGATGTAGCCGTAGAGCGCTAGGCATTTCTCGAAATCTGTGTAATCTGGTTTTACATTGTCATTTATGACTTTCATCAGATCTTTCTCGTAAGCTGCCTGTTTCTTTAGATATTCCTCTTTGCTGATTCTTCTCGTGCTATAGACTATTTTGCCGACACCATTTTTGTATGTATTTTCCGGAAGCCTAAAGCTATCCTCGATAATATATGATGCTGGCGGATAGAGTTCAAGCAGTGTGAATGGGCTTGATGCCCAGTCGTAGGCTTCTTGGCTTTTGCATTTGAAGGTATCTTTGCCTTCTCGGATTGCATCTATTAGGTTATAGACCGCTTCCCAGTATTCATCTGGGTAGAGCTTACTGATTCTTGCAGGTTTGATATGCGGATTGAACTTGAACTCTGTCTGAGCGTTCGCCAATATTTCTTTTTTGTTTTTGTTGCTGTGGTCACTGCTGCCATTTGGGTTTCCACGGAAGTAGTACATTCCGCCGACTGCGGCTGTTGCCACCAGTGTGATCACTATCAACGTGATAAACATTGATTTAAAAAATCTCTTCATAAATATTTCTCTCACTATTTTGGGGTTTCTTATATCAAAGCTATTCTACAAGATTTGTCGCGAGATTGATAGAGGGAGTTTTCGGTGTTTAAGTTTGCGTGAAATTTGATAAAGAAACAAGGCGCCTGACGGCGCCTTGTTTCTTTACATCATCATATTTTTGGTGTACTGCCATATTGCTGGTAAGCAAGTTATGGCAGTACAATTTCGCCCTTTTTCCTCTCTAACTTGCTTTTTCTGTACTGCCATATTGCTGGTAAGCTTGTTATGGCAGTACAATTTCGCCCTTTTACCTCTCTAACTTGCTTTTTCTGTACTGCCATAACTCGCTTTTACTTCAGTTGGCAGTACAAAATACAAAAACACGATTTTTACTTCAAAGATATAAAACTCTCAATCATTGAAGTACATAATTCACACATCCCGAGAGTAAAAAGTAATACTTGTACTTCAAAACTTGTTATTTCCCTATAGTTGAAGTACACCACACCTCTATTTCATATCCATAATTCAAAAAATGCACTTCAATACTTATAAGAATTAAAGTATTGAAGTACACCAGTGTTTTTTTCTATTCCACGTTCTTCTTTCCCCGTGTATTTACTCTATCCAATCGCTTCTTTCCTAGTGATTTTACTCTATTCCCCACACTTCTTTCACGAGTGCTTTTGCTCGATCGAGTGTAAAGCTTTTATCTTGTTTGTTTATGAGATGTGCGCTTGCTTGTTCGGGTGTGTATTTAAGTAGTTCTTTCACTGTGAAGACTGTACGTTTTTGTTCGTTTTTCTCCCAATGGCAGATGAGCGGGATGACACTGCCTTTTTCGATTGTGACTTTGCCATCTGCGCCGCGGACGAGAGTTATGTCAGCCATTCCAGAAACGAGCTGTTTCCAGATTCCGCCTCCTGTACGAGCGGTTCCAGTTACGAAGTTTCCAAGCGAGTAGTAGCAGAGCGCTTTCTGACCGTTCTCGCCTTCTATCCATTCCATCGGCTGGATGACATGTGGATGTGCGCCAATGATGAGATTTGCTCCATTGTCGACAAATATCTTCGCCCATTTCTTCTGGTAATCATTTGCTTTGAATACGTACTCTGTTCCCCAGTGCGGGCAGACAATTATGAAGTCCGCCATCGTGCGAGCCTTCGCGAGGTCGGCTTTCACTTTCTCTTCCGTCATGTTATCGACGAGATATGGCTGACCGCTTGGTTCGGTGAAGCCGTTAGTTCCATAAGTGTAGTTTAGGATTGCTACTTTAATGCTTGTTCGTTCGACAGCCTTTGTTCCAGCACTAGACTTCTTACCACTGCCAGCACCACCCTTGGTCTTCGCCCCATCAACCTCGATCACCCTAATCCTCTCTTCATCCTCCTTCGAGTCGTGCATTCCACAAACCGTAATATTGGGATGTTTGGTCCGCCAATACTCAAGCGTATTCTTTACACCTTTCACGCCACGATCGAGAGAATGATTTGTCGCGGCGAGGATTACATTATAGCCAGCATCTGCCTCCGCGTCTCCGACTTCTTGCGGCGAATTAAAAGCAGGATAACCAGAATAATTTAAACTCTTTCCGCCCAGAATTGTTTCCTGATTCAAAATAGATATGTCCGCTTTTTGGGACAACTCTTTCGTGTCAGTAAAGAGGCTTGTGAAGTCATAAGTCTCAGCACCGCCCGATGCAGTACTATCTACTTTACACGCCCCGATGATAGTCGTGTGAAGAAGCATGTCGCCGACCATTCTAACTCGATAGCGCTGAGGTTCGACCGCGGCAGTTTTATCATTTCTCGCGCTCGCTTTCCGTCGCGTCTTGCCCGCGCCAGAAGCGTGACTTGAACTAGCTTGCGAGCCATCCTTCCCAGAAACACTAGCTCCCGAGCCCGCTTCACCCTTCATAATCGAAGCGACGCCAATCCCGCCTTTTAAACCACGTCCAGTCACGACCGCACCGATAGCGAGCCCTACCAGAATAATCATGCTCGCTATTAGAACTAACTTCATTCGTTTAAGTACACGCTTTTTCACATCGAAATCCCCCGTTACAAAAAACCGCACCCAAAACTAGGGTGCGGTACTTAAAACAAATTATAACGGTGTCACAACCGCTTCATCATTGCTAATGAAACTCTTGAACTCCGCCTCAGCCTTCTCCAGCATATCACGCGAATACTCGAGGCCCGTTTCGCAATAGTAATCGTTCATTGCCTTTCGCTCCTCGTACACGCGAAGTGCATTCTGGTAACAGCTGATTGCCATCGAAAGGTCCTTGTTGATGCCCTTTCCATAATAGAAGCAATCTCCGATTCGACGCGTTGCATCAGAGAAAATCTTCTTATCCTCAAGCTCCTTCAAATCATGCGAGCACATTCTACGGCCCATGAGATACAGTCTGTATGCTGCTTCCTCATCTTTTTCCACGAAATAACCATTCAGGAAAAAATCTCCCAGCCTTACAACTGCATCTCCGATCCCGAAGATGGCTGCTTTTGTAAAAGCCTTATAAGCTTCCACGTAATCCTGCTTTGTTCCAAGTCCATACATATAGCAGAATCCGAGATCACTTGTAGCATATTCATGTCCTGTCTCTGAGGCCTTCTTGAAATATTTGAAAGCTTCCTTTTCATCTTTCTCTACGCCGTTTCCTTCAGCGTACTTCGCACCCAAAAGGTGCATTGCATTTGAGTCACCTGCGTCAGCAAGCTCTTTTATCTCTTCAAATGTCATAATCCGTCCCCTTTGTTAATTTAACAGTCACGCGAACCCTCAAAACGCGATTTGTAATCTTTCTTTTTCCTTATTTATACACCACTGTTTAGTCGAACAGCAAGTGTAGTTTATATGCTTTTTCCGAAACTACTGAACCTTCTGTCCACAGTTTGTACAGAAAGCTGAGCCATTCTCAAGCTTCTGTCCGCAGTTTGTGCAGAACTGAGCTGGTGCAGCATCTGGAGTGAATCCATTTACGTTTGCTGCGTTGTTCGCAAAACCTGAAGCGTTTGCTGAAGCGTTGAATGTGCCGGCTTTTTCAAACTTAAGTGAACCATACTGAAGCATTCCTACGAGCACGAATACTGCGAGACATGCGATGATAATTGGAAGGAAGAGGCTTACCCAGTAACCAAATGTTTTCACGAGCTTAATGTAAGCTGAAGCTGATGCAACAGATGCGCCCTTTGTTGGATAATAGAAAACTTCCATGAGATTGAAAACTGCAAGGCAAAGAACGAGGATTGTGAATCCCTTGTCGCCCATCTTCTCTCTAATCTGTTTAACGAATGCGCATACAGCGATTGCTGCAGGTACGAGGAAGAGGAAGATTGCTCCAAACTCTCCACCTGTGCTCTGGCTTCCTACTCTGATACCTGTAAGCATCTTGAGTGGTGAAATCTTTATGTTTGCATACTCACTCATGCCTGCAAGTGAAAGAAGTCCTGAAGCAGCTGCATTTGCCTCAATTCTAAGTGTTGTGAAGAAGAATGTGAGTGCTGAAAGTACTGCGAAAGTCCAATCAAATACTCTGTTTTCAAAAGTGATTTGAAATCAAATGAACTAGGTGCGCCGTAATTCCCCTGTGGTGCATTGTAATTACCCTGTTCGAAACCGCCGTTCTGAGGCGCTCCATTACCATTATTGAAATTCTGATCCATAAAATCCTCCATCTAAGAATATTTTTCCATCTTTACTTATTCTATACTTAATTTAGCTAAAATGCTATACTAAATAGCATGAAGATTCTAATAACTGGTGCGAGTCGAGGAATCGGTCTCGCTTGTGTGAAAAAATACGTCGCAGAAGGACACGACGTCATAGGTTTTGACATTACGGAAAGTGATTTCGTGGATCCGCACTATCAGCATATGCTCGTCGATATCACCGGCGAGCTTCCTGAGATTTCAGGCGTAGAAGTTCTCATAAATAACGCTGGTGTCCAGGATGGTGACCTCGTCATCGAAACAAACCTGAATGCCACTATCCGTGTCACAGAAAAATATGGAATCCACCCTGGTATCCATTCGATTCTATTCATGGCATCTTCAAGCGCATCGAATGGAGCGGAATTCCCTGAATACGCAGCCAGCAAAGGTGGCGTCGTTACTTACATGAAGAATGTTGCGCTCCGCGTAGCTCCATACAAAGCTACTTCGAACAGCATTTCCGCCGGCGGAGTTTACACTCCACTAAACGCGCACATCATGGAGGATGCAAATCTCATGGAACAGTGTCTCG
>DAISYI010000087.1:0-1515 GCA_036825385.1 Lachnospiraceae bacterium
CAAGATAATGCATCTCAGATTTAAGCGACTCATATGTTCTAGTAATATTGTAAATCTTTGTGTCTGATATCTTGTCCCCATGCAAAAGATTCAGTTTGACTTTAGTCATCTTGTTATCAATTTCCGAATAGAATTCATCGAAGAACTCAGTATTAATTCCATTCAAGATAAACGCTTTCTTCAATAAGAAATTCTTCTTTTCCCCATAAAGAATGCTTGAAGATTTATACCCCTTTTCAATTGTAAGTATGTGGAAAAAAATAGAATGAAAAGTTCCGAATACAGGTGAGAAGGAATCCTTCTCAACCTGTTCGAAACGTTTTTTCATTTGAATTGCAGCATCTCGCGTGAATGTTATCACTAGAATTTCATTTGGATCAACGCTGCATTCTCGAATTAGATATCGAATACGTTCTACTAAAACACTCGTCTTTCCTGAACCAGGAGACGCCACTACCAGACACGGGCCTGTACCGTGACAGACCGCTTTCTTCTGGGCGGCAGAAAGCATATTAGATCTCCTTCTCGAGTTTATCGATTGCCGCTTTTATACGGCTAACTGATTCGTCTTTGCCGAGGATTTCCATAAGCTGTGTAGCTCCACCTGGAGTACTCATCTTTCCAGAAACCGCAGTACGAAGTGGCCACATTACAAATCCAGTCTTGTATTCGTTCTTCTCTCCGAAAGCTTTAAGTGTTTCAAAGAGTGCATCATTTGAATAATCATTCTGCTCTTCGAGAACTGGAAGAACAGCTTTAAGAAGCTCAAGTGAGTTCTCTGGAGTAGTCTTCATCTTCTTATGTGTATACATAGAAATATCATACTCTGGAACAGCCTTAAGGAAATCAATGTGTTCCTCAATTTCTGGGAAGATTTCGATACGAGTCTTTACAAGTTCAGCAATCTTCTTCTGATCCATTCCTTCTGGAACAAATTTATCAAGATATGGTTTTGCAAGTTCCATAAACTTGTCGAAATCCATAGCCTTAAGGTATTCACCATTCATCCACTTAAGCTTGCCATAATCAAATACGGCTGGAGATTTACCAATTCTATGATAATCGAATTCTTTAACAAGTTCTTCAAGTGAGAAAATTTCCTGGTTACCTTCTGGGCTCCATCCGAGAAGTGCTACGAAGTTAACGATAGCTTCTGTAACAAATCCCTTCTCTACGAGATCTTCAAATGAAGAATGGCCACTTCTCTTTGAAAGTTTCTGATGCTCTTCATTTGTGATAAGTGGGCAATGAATATACTTAGGAACTTCCCAACCAAACGCCTCATAAAGACGATTATATTTAGGTGAAGAAGAAAGATACTCATTTCCTCTAACAACATGAGTGATTCCCATAAGGTGATCGTCTACAACATTAGCAAAATTGTATGTAGGGAATCCATCAGACTTAATGAGAATCATATCATCAAGTTCTGAATTATCTACAGTGATATCTCCGTAAAGTTCATCATGGAATGTAGTTGTTCCCTCAGTAGGGTTATTCTGTCTGATAACAAAT
>DAISYI010000087.1:1591-2361 GCA_036825385.1 Lachnospiraceae bacterium
CATCAACAGTAATTTCCTGTTTGAGGCTTTCAAGTCTTTCCTGATCACAGAAGCAATAATATGCTTCACCTTTTTCAATAAGCTTCTTTGCATATTCCATATAGATTCCAGCAGCCTGTCTCTCTGACTGAACATATGGACCTACGCCCTTATCTTTATCTGGACCTTCGTCATGGATCAGGCCAGTTTCTTTCATAGTACGGTAAATAATATCAACAGCGCCTTCTACATAACGTTCCTGATCAGTATCTTCGATACGAAGAATATAATCGCCATCTTCATGCTTAGCGATTAGATATGTATATAATGCTGTTCTCAAATTACCTACATGCATTCGGCCTGTTGGGCTTGGTGCAAATCTTGTTCTAACCTTTGCCATTTTAGTACTCCTTTTAGTCGCCGAGTTCATCGGCATTTCTTTTTTTATAATTATTCAAACCGCAGAGTTTATCTACAGAATGAATGATTTCAAGTATTTCTGGTACGAAGAAGTTATGCTCCTGCATAATTCTATCGATTTCATCTCGTTCGAGCTTTACAGATTCTGTGTTGTGATTAATCTGTTCTCTAATCTTCTGTCTTCTCGTAACGAGTCTATGTTTTACCTCAACCATCTCGTTTGGATCATACAAAGCTCTCGCCTGATATTCCCAAATCTTAGAATCATATAAATGAAGAGATTCTAGGAAATCCATAAACTGATTTACGCAATCTTCCATATCGCGATTGTTTCTACGATAGAGATCTCTATCAGTCTTCTCATCGAGGTA
>DAISYI010000087.1:2371-3604 GCA_036825385.1 Lachnospiraceae bacterium
GTTAAAAATATATTCCAATTCACGCGCAGATTCAATACTAAATCTGTTATACACAAAATGTACAGCGTTTGTTATATTAGCATATTTCATTCGAGCCGCATTAAGCATCGGAATAATTTTGTTCAAATATTTAAGCGAAGTCTTCTTTCTACGACGTATAGATGAACTCCATACAAAAAACGCAGAGAAAGAAGCAGCTGCAATCGCCATGAGTCCAATAAGATACCAAGTGATATCAGTACCGTAAATAGATTCAATGGAAAAAATAGCAACCATACCCAATCCAAAAATAATATCTTCGAATTCTTCTCAGTTCTCTTAAGAGTATCTCTTTCAATTTCTATAGCGTTCTTCTCGCCTTCGAGATGATGCATATCCTTCTCAAGAGAATACTGATAAGCTTCATTTTCCTTAAGTCTTTCAATTGTAGAAGGAATATCTTCTGCATTTTCTTCCATAACTGTATAGTTATAATCAGAAATTCTAATCTTTCTATTCTCAAAAGTTGTTCTTGCTTTTGAAAGCTCAACAATCTGACCAGCGAGAATTTTCAAATTTGCTCTATCCTCATCTGGCATATTTTCGATGATATCAATATCTTTAAGATATGAAGTAACAACCCTATATTCTTTCTTCTCTGCTTCTAGTTCCTTTGTATTAGAAACAATCTGTTCGCAGGAATCCAAAATATAACGTTCTAGTTTTTTCGGATCATCCCAATCATCCAAAGTACGAATTTCTTCTACCGTCTTCAAAAAAGCTTGATCGAGACTTACATTCTTTTTCTTTTTAAATCCAAACATACCTCTCCCCACTTTTTTCTAAAGACCGCTGTTCTTTACATATTCGCTTTCCCAAATATTCATAAGAGAAGCAAGTGACTGCGGATCATTATGAAAAGCATTTGATACTTTATCTTTAAATGATACTACTTTCACGCTAGAATTTGTGAAATTATATTCACTCTTAACTACTTCTACCAAATCTGGCGGAACCAAATACTTTGAAACAATTTCATCAAAAACTACTGAATCTCCCATAACCAAGCAAACCATAAGAAGTGATTTTATAGACTGCTCTTTTCTATTTTTTTCAAAAGCTGAAGTAAAACATTTCTTAGCTTCAGAGAAGAAAAACATCCTAGCAAAACAAACACCAAGATTATAGAAAATATCACCTTCAGCCGGAACTGAAAGTTTGAGTTTCTTGCTATCTTCCAAGATGGATGTATAC
>DAISYI010000087.1:3669-6701 GCA_036825385.1 Lachnospiraceae bacterium
AAATATGTAAAGAAGTTCCTTCTGCAATCAAATCATCCAACTCACGTTTTAAAATTGGCAACTGCATCTCGAGAGCAATCCAATCAGTAAACTCTTTTGACATAATATCTTCAGACATCATATCAGGATGACGAAATGCAAGATGAGAAAACTCTTCAAGAGAATAAATATTTATACCATAAGAATCCATGAAAAAAGGAGTTCCTGCGAGAGTATTCTTACACAAAATCAAATCAGACATTTGCTTCCTCCTTTAATCTAATCTTATGCGTAAAACTTTTCTGTGAACCCGGAGCAATTTCTCCAAATCCCAGATCTCTAATAGTTAATTCTACTTCTTTATCAGAAAGTGCTTTTGCACTGATTCTAAGTCTGGTAGTACCTTCTTCTCTATCAGGAAGTGAATCGAGAACTAACTTCTCAACTGTAGCACTTCTACTCTCAGGTCTCTGAATCCAGAATTCAATTTCCTTTGAGCCCATAAGAATAACTTCACACTCGCCCTGACTCTGGAACCAACTTTCTCCAGCATCGAGAATGGAATGAAACTGAATCTTGTTATCGTCATTTACCTTAAGTGAAACATTCATCTTAAGTTCATTTGAACCTATATAAGCATAATTCCACTTAAAACCATCCTGCTTCACAAAACCTGCAAAGCAAGCACCTTTAGAATACAAATTCTTTCCGATAAATACTCTTCTCTTCTGAAGAAGGAATTCCATCGAAGATTGCATCCATCCACCATCAAATCCATCGCCAACGAGGTATACGCTCGAAACTAAATTTGATTTCAACAAAACATGTAATGAGTTTAATAATGCAGTATCTTTCTTTCCTTCATCAAGTCTATCTGTTCCAGAATTGAGATTAACCAAAACTGGAGACTTATGTCTATCAAGGTTAAGAAAACTATATTTTAAATTTAATTTATCACAATCCAGCAATAATACATCGTGGAAATACGTAGCAGGGTCCTGATTTAACGCATAATAGTAAAAAGCTTCCATATGATCAATTACCAGAAGTCTATCCTCTGGGATCATAAGCTTTCTTGATACAACTGAACACATCTCAGCAACATCTAAAGATAAAGTTTCAACTGTAATAACAAGCTTTTTCACAAAAGAACTCATAATAGGCTGACCTGAAATTTCGAGAAGATACTTGATATAAATAGCAAGCAAATCACGCGCCGGATATGACTTGCCTTCGAGTTCAATTTCTTCATTCAGGATTGCCTTCTCGTAGAGATTCTCAGCTTCTACCGCTCCTCCAGAAGAAATCATATTCTTCGCATCTTTGCCGTAGAACCACTGATCCAAGCCCTTTCTCTTGGCCAGGCAAGTAGGAATCTGATATTCACTACTTCCCATAACTGTACTGACGCTTCCAGGTTCAGACATGGAAGAACTATAAAAACTCAATATTGTGTTTTTCTCTCCTAAATCAATTCCAAAGAATAATCCTTCCATGCTCTGTATCCTTACATTCCTTTAAATAATTCTCTTGTAATCATATCTAAACTACCGTACTCAGCGATAGTCTTCGCTACATCTTCTTTGCTATTGAGAACGAGTGAGTATTTCATGTGGTTAATTCGATCAAACCTACTCTCTTCCTTCTTCTCAAAGTAATCTGGACCCGAAAGCTTTCCACTCTCGATAACGTCGCCATCCTTCTTATCCTCGATAATGTCATAAGTAAGTACATCACCAGAAAACAGGACAAAAGCTCTGATATATAATCCAGAATAAACTTCACTCAAAGGAATAATATATGGATCATCATCATTAATCTTCACTCTTACATAGAGTTTTGCATTACTCTTGTATGAGAAACTTACATATGACTTATCATTCAGATGATATTTTATCTTCAATCCCTTTGGAGCTGTATTGAAGAATGGCAATCTAATATTTCTAGAAATATAGTATCTCAAGAACTTATCGAGAACATTTGTCTCTTCTTTAGAAAGTTCTTTCTGCTCACACATAAACTTGACGAGCGCGATTCTCATACTATCATTTACATTATCATCTAAGAGTACTGACCTATATAGCTCGCTATAGAATCTGTCTGGGAGCTTTCTTCCATTCAAAATCGCTTCTCTACTCCAGAAAGTAAGAGCAGCTTCCTTCACCATACGATTTCCATGATCAGAAATCTGTGTTAAAAAGATTTCTTCTGGGAACTCATCCATATAAGCAACATAAGGCATCTGCGTAAGTACTTTTTCAGCATAACCATTTACTCTTACGTCACATTCTCTTGAAACTTCGAACAACTTAGCCATAGTCTCAGTAGCACCGACAAAGTATTTCTCGAGGTAACTTGCTGTTGCCTGAGATACGAAGCCATCCATAAGAAGCATAGCGCATAAAGTAATAAGTTTATCTACTGCCGCGAACTCAAAGTAAACTATCATATAGTTACAAAGAGCAAGCAATAATCTCTCATCCAAAAGCGACGCATCAACTGTCTTTAAGTATTCATACGCTTCTTCATATTTCTGTTCACGAATAGCAAATCCAAGCACTTCTTTCACGATGTTATTTGGAAGTGAAAGCTTGTTTCTTCTATCCCAAATATAAGAAAGAAGTATATCTTCCTTCGCATTATCCTTAAGAAGTTCAAAAATTGCATCATACTTACGAAGCAAGAACTCTTCGTCAAAATCACTATTCTTAAAGATAGACTCAATAAGTGGCATATCCGCCTTAGTGTAGGTATATTCTTCTGATTCACGAGTCAGATTGTACAGCATAGCAGGTACGGAATTGCTATACTCGTCTGGCAAAGTTCCCTTCTCCGTATCCAGATGAATAATAGAATCATACATGTAAAACTCTTTATTTGTATGAACTGTACCGTCCATATCAACGAGAAAGATTCTAAAATTCTTGTCCGTAATAGGAAGGTAAGCAATATGATTTACGATTGGTGCTACAATTGCTCTGTTATAACAATCCTGATATAAAATAATCTGCTTAGCTTCTTCACGAAGAACAGCAACTCTATTTATAAAGAGG
>DAISYI010000088.1:0-6654 GCA_036825385.1 Lachnospiraceae bacterium
CTTCAAAACAACCGGATTATGGTCAGTATTTTTGAATCCCAAATCATGTGTTTTAACAGATGAAACGCCTATATTCTTTGAAACAATAAACCCATCAATGATGTAATACTGAAACTTTGATTTATCCGCATTTTTAAGCGGCTGATCGAGCGAACGACAACTTGCCTTCGTCTCATCCATTAGAAATCCCCAATCAGAAGAGAACTCATTTACATCAAGTTTACCAGCCTGCCATTTACCTTCATACGTAGGGAATTTACTATTATCTACATTTGAGAAAATCTGATTAAAATCTCCTCCGGCAATTACATAATTTCCTTTATCGTATTCTGCCTGAAGATAATTCTTGAGCATTTTAGTCTGCTCTTTTTTTCCTTCTCCAGAATCATACGCTTCCAAATGAAGGTTAACTACTACAAGTTCCTTCTCAGAATCAGCTATAGGAATTCTATTTATACATAAACATCTCTTCAAATTTCCAAGTCTATATGGCCAACTAAAAGGACACGGAAGCTGAACACGTGTAGCGCTTTTAATCTCATACTTACTCATAGTAAGAATCCCACCTTCTACTTTTCCAATAGGTGGAATAGGATATGGCACATATGGAACTTTATAATTGGTAGCAAATGTGTTCGAATATCCACTAAAATTCTCCTGAAGATATTTAACTTCATCATTTTTATGAGATCTATCTGAATTAACATCCACTTCCTGACACATAAGGATATCTGGGGTTACTTCTTTTATGGCCGTCTTAAATCCTTTAAGATTCTCATTCACACGATTCTTATCTGCTGTCTGCACCGACTTTCCGCCATCCATAAAGAAATCTGCATTATCTCCAAGCGCCCCATAACCGAGATTCCATGTCATAACGGTCACAGAATCTCCTTTTTTTAGTTCTTTAGAATAATCTTTTTCTTCTGATACATTCACCTTTTCTTCTTTCTTCGGATTAAACTCAGTAACTGTAAGATATCCAAAGAAACCTCCTACTAAAAGTACAATGGCAAGAAGAAATATCCCTAATACCTTTAGTATATTTTTTAGCACTTTACTCATAAAAACTAATCTCCATTTAGCTTCATTTAACAATCGAATTACTCCTACAATATTTATTCAGATTTGAAATAAAATCATAATAATTTTCTTCACTATTAAAATAACTTCTTTTAAGCTCATCATCCGATATATATCTAACGAAATAGTTAATATCAGACCGACTCTCAAGTACATTTTCAAACACAGCACTAACTACATCTCGATTATGTTCATCATCAAAAATATTTGACAAATCACATATGGTAATCCAAACCACTTTTCGCTTGTCTTTCGGCTCATAATACTTTTGACTAATGTATTCAAAATCTTCTAAATCTGCAGGTCTATTCATATTTTCATAGATTCCTATTGCGATTGTATTTGAATCATATAATAATGAAAAAACCATTATGTTCTTTACTGTCAATTCTAACTGCAAATAATATCTTGAATATTCCATATATTATATCAATGCCAATACAGCTGGCAAAGCCTCCGGTGCGAAGATGTCCGGCATCTTATCTGCTAGATAATATCCTTTTAATGTAGCCTGAATATCTACACCCGCTTCTGGTGTTTCGATTTTTACCTTTACACCTGTCTTCTTAGTATAAGCCTCAGCCAATTCCTCTATCTGAGCTTTAACTTCCGCTTGACCATTAAGAAGTGTAATGGTCTTCGTAGACGCCTTCTTCTTTGATGTATCCTTTGATTTACATCCACTTAGAATCTGGCACAAGCAAAACGACATAATTAGAAATGAAGCTAATCTTTTTTTCATGAAAATCCCCTTTCGAGCAAAATGTCAGATATTTGCCTTAATTATACTACATTTAGCGTTTCATGCTCAGCTTTACAGAGTTTTAATTATATAAGAAGTCCTGATTCTTCTTTACTCTTTTCAACCATATCGTTTAATTTCTTACATGGTCCATAGAGACATATACCGATGATGCATGCCACTACAACATATGCTATTAGTGTGAAAAGATACTTTTCATAATCATAGCCATAGAAACCAGCTATACATTCACGAAGTGCGTTCATAGCATAATTAAACGGCATGAATCTATATAGTGACTGGAACACCTTCGGAAGTACCTCAATAGGGAAAGTTCCTCCTGCTCCAGCAACCTGAATTACCATGAGAATTACAGAAAGCGCTTCTCCAATATTTCCAAATGAGTATGTGAAGGAATAAAGCAATAAGTCAAATACAAACGCTGTAAACAAACATGCTATCATAAAATGAATCGGATGCTTACACTGGATCCCTACGAAGAAGAGAGCTCCGAACACAGTAATCACTGTCTGAATCTGACCGGTTACAAATACAACGAAGAACCTTCCTACAAAACATTCCCAGGTCTTTAGATTCTTCAAATTCGAAGTATCCTTGATTTCAGTCTTAAGAATAGTTGACATAATAAGTGCACCAACCCAAATAGAAAGTACGATATAGAATGGCGCTGTCATCGAACCATTATTCTCTACCGGATAGATAAATTTCTCGTTTACATCTACAGGTGAACTAATAAAGTCAGCAAGGAAAGCTGGGTCTTTCTTCAATAGTTCAATTACAGTTTTATAGGTATCGCTATCTTCGCGATTCTTCAACTTCTCAATTATCTTATCCAGTTTATCTTCTGCATTTCTCACTTCATCTCGGGATGCGATGAGATCCTTTCTGGATGTAGCTACGAGTTTGTTTGAATCACCAATTTTTCCCTTTAAACTCTGAAGCTTCGATGATTTAGAATCTATTATCTTCGAAACTTCAGCCATAGATGCAGACACCTTCTTCGTAGCCTCATCAAGTTTAGGCATTACCGAGTTAGAGTATAGTTCTTTTGCTTTTTCAAGTGATGCATCGATTCCATCCAAATCCTGCTGAAGCTTATCTAGGTTTGCATTCAGATTAGACGATGGATTATTGAGTGCCGCATTTATCTCATTAAGATTCTGATCTATCGATGCGAACTGAGAATCAATTTGTGCAATCGAATTCTGAATCTGCTGATTGAGTGATGCATTTCCTGTATCAATATTTCCATAGGTAGTTTTAAAGCTTTCCCATGTACTCTTCGTAGTATTATAAGTAGTCGTAAATGTGTCTACTGCTGTCTTAGCATCAGCGGTCACATTATTATACTTGTCTTTAATCTCTTTGAGTTTAGGTTTCAGCTCGTTTGTCTTACCTTGTAACTCTGTAAGCTTTTTCTGAATGATTACATCAGAGACATTCGTAGCACTTTCAGCTGCGTCGATTGTAGCCTTTCCCATAACGACTACCGACTTTGCCATCTTGCCTGTTTCAATTCCACTGTCTATTGAATTCTTTCCAGTATTAATTGCCTCTTCGAGAGACTTTGATGACTCTGCGTAACTATCGAGAACAAGTTCTACTGTATTTAAATCATCTTTTAAAGTTTCGAGTTTACTTACTACTACGTTCTCTTTCTCGCCGTCGCCATCTTTCTTTGCAAGATAGTCACCTGTTTCAATTAGATTCTTCGCAATCGTACTGACAAAAGCTTTATCGACTTCGAGCTCGATAGATGTCTTTACCTTTGCAGTAATCTTCGGAGCGATAGCATTCTTCTTCTCATTCTCGTAGTAGATAATCTTCGGATTCTTGATCTTTCCGTCGAGGAAGCTAATCATATCCTTCGAGAAATCGTCATCTATAACAAGTGCAGCATAGTAATCTCCGGCGTATACACCATCAATTGCTTCCTTTGTAGTATCTGTAAACTGCCAGTCGATTGTTTTATTCTCTTTTAAGTTTGAGATAATCATCTTACCGACATTGAGCTTACGACTTCCGATAGATGTTCCTTTATCTGATGATGCTACTGCAACCTGAAGATGGCGTGTCGACTTCGGTCCATAAGGATCCCAGTTCGAAAGTATATTAAACCAAGCATAGAGACAAGGGATAACTGTAAGTCCCATAATTACCACTATCGCAACTACATTTTTGCTAAGTCTCTTTACATCTGAAAGAATGATTTTCTGCACATTAAATTTCACGTGTGCAAATTCATCTATACTTCTTACGACTTCTGTTCCAATCAGCGACTTATGCTCTTCTTTTACGCCCAACTCCCGCAAAGTCTTCTGTTGCTTGAAATCCGTAAACTCGATATACAGAAGATAAAATGCTATTCCAAATAGCGAAACTACCCAAAGTACTAGAAAGACCAGTTTAGAGCTCTTCGTCATAAATGAAATGATTAGGAACACAAGCGGCAGAAGGATATTTACCCTAAGTCCGACTCTAATCTTTCTCTGGTTCTTCTTATGGATTTCTTCATAGTATTCTTTTATCTGGTCGAATACGACCTGAAGTTTTTTATCATTTCCCATAAACTACCTACATCATTTCTGTATCTTCCATACGTTCTTCCATGTAGTGATTTATCTCTTCAAATGGAATTCGTATAATAAGTCCGATGAAGAGTGCCACCACCGCAAAGATAAGAAGTTTCAAAAGGTAAATCCAATAATCCGCTTCATACATTCCACATAGAGTCTCTCTAATTGCGTTAATAGCATATGGGAATGGGAAGAAGATGTACACCTTCTTAAAGAATTCAGGAAGAAGTTCAATAGGATATGTTCCTGAACTTCCTGCAATCTGAATAACTACCACTACAACCGAAATAGCTTTTCCGACATCTCCCCAGGTCACAACAAGTGAATAGATTAGAAGCGTAAATACTGAGGCTGTCGTAAGTGCTGCCAACAGGAAAAACCATGGGTGCAAACACTGGACCTTCAAAAGGAAGAGATCTCCGAGAACGATAACAATCGCCTGAACCTGTCCAAGTATCCAGTAAAGTACATATCTTCCAAAGTAAAACTCATGTGGCTTGAAATCCGGGTATTTCTTCTTGTCAGGTTTTACTTTTATGATTGCTGTCAGAATAAGCGCACCTACCCAGAAAGCGAGCGTCGTGTAGAAAGGAGCTACTGCTGAACCATAATTTGATACTTCGTTTTTACATTTACTGGCTTTGAGAAAAATGAACCGAATCTCTTTGAATCACCTGAAAGTGTATTTATAAGTTCTTCCAGTTTCTTCTCATTTCTTACCTTCCATGCTGACTCAAGAGATTTCTTTAATCTCTGATTAACTTTATCAATTGCCTTCTTTGATTTAGAAAGGCTTGAGTTAACACTGTCAATTGTCTTCTCAGCTTGATTGAGCGTCTGAATTGTAGCATCTATACTTGAATTAAGTGAATCTACAAGTTTCTTCTCTTCTATAATGAGTGCCTGTAAATTCTTTATAGTGTTCTCTATTTCCGGAGTTGCCTTCTCATTCAGTTCTTTCTTCAGTTCATTTAGATCTGATGTCGCACTATCAAGTTCTTTCGCAGCATCCTGTGCCTGCTTCTGAAGGCTATTTAGCTTCGCCTTTGTCTCAGGGTTATTAGCCTTGCTCTGAAGTTCGTTTGATTTCGCCGTAGCTTTTTCCTTTGACGATGTGAGCGAATTCTTTGTGTCTTCAATCTTAGCTTTAAGCGAATTATTCTTTGCTATAAGTGTATCGATTGACTTCTCATATGAGTCGATTTTTACTGTAACGCTATCAAGTTTTTTCAGAATATCATCTACTCCACCATCAGAAGTGGCATTTTTATAAACTTTACTCGTGTCAGCAAAAAGCGTGCTCATCACGACTTCAACGAATGACTCATTGATCTTCGTCTGAAGCGACGAAACTACAGTATCTGAAATCTTAGTAGCGACAGGATTCTTCTTCTGATTCTCGTAGAAGAGAAGCGAAGGCTTGCTATTCTTGTCAGAAAGGACATTGTACATATTCTCGGAAAAATCTTCCTGCACAACAACTGCAGCATAATATTCACCTGAGTTTACGCCATCAACTGCCTGTTTCTTTGTTTTTACAAACTGCCAGTTTACTGCTTTATTCTTATGGAGATTTTTGATTACAGCTTCACCCTGATTGTGATATACTCCTTCGTCATCCGTATATCCTTTATCAATTGAAATAGCTGCGATTTTGAGTGCGCCTGTGCTTCCATATGGATCCCAGTTTGAATAGATATTGAACCATGCATAGAGCGCTGGCAGGAAACATATGCCGATTACAATTACAAGTGCAAAGAAGTTCTTTACCAAACTATTTATATCATCTTTAAAGATTTTGACTATCTGTCTCATCTCTTCTCCTATATCGAAATGAATTGAATTTGCATAAATGTAGTTTAATTATAGCATTTTAAGTAATTAATATAAAAATACATTGCAGATATTTTGTAAGAAAACAAAGCACGGTTCCACTATACAAGTAGAACCGTGCTTATAATCTCTATTTTTTATTTGGTAGATTCAAGAAAATCTTCTCTATATCTTTAAATTCAGTTCCTTCCATTTCAAAATATACTATTTCATCGTATTCTTCACTATATATAGCGCAACCATTTCCTACACATGTCAAAGAATAGCTTTTACCTTTATTTGTTTTAAAGTCCAGGTCCATACCACCTTCGATTCCGAGTGTTACCTTCTCATTCGTAACATTTTTATACAATGAATCGATTATACGTTTTAACTCCTGTGTTTCTACTTCATCAGAGC
>DAISYI010000089.1:0-1055 GCA_036825385.1 Lachnospiraceae bacterium
GTTTCTCACCGTCACTCATTCTCGAATTTACGAAAGAAACAATCTCACCAAATCTCTTATAGAAACGCATAACCGTTTGGAATGTAAGTGCGATTTCCGGAATAAGCACGATAGCCTGCTGACCCTTCTCAATAGTGTCAGCAATCATCTCCATATACACTTCCGTCTTTCCACTTCCCGTAACACCATAAAGCAAATACGGTTTATGAATTCCTTCGCTTCTATTGTAAAGAAATTCATCCAACGCAGCCTTCTGAGATAAATTTAATTCTACTTTTACTTTTTCTGTATCTGCATTTTTTATACCGCCTCTAAACACTCTCGTCTTTTTGATTTCGACGATTCCGTCCTTCTCCAGGCTTCGAATGTTCTCGGATGTAACATGGAGTTTCTCAATCAATACATCCCATGGAATTTCTTCATCTTCCAGGATTTCCTTCAGAAGTCTTTCCTTCCCCAGAGAGTGATTCTTCCTAGAAACCAACTTCGACAAATAGTTCAGTACTTCATCCCTATCCGCTTTAAGGCATACGATCTTTCTCTCCTTCGGCTTCGCCTTCTTCTTCAGAGGAAGCGTCGTCTTAAGAGCCTGATTCATCGTCGAACCGAAATAATCGCTCATCCAGGCAGCAAGTGAAATCAAATCTGAATATGGAGCAGCTTCATTTGAAACCGATTTTATGGGTTTAATCTTCGAGATATCGAGCTTAGGTTCACTCGAAAGACCGATTACGATACCTGTCATCTTCCTGTTTCCAAAAGGAATCACGACCTGGCTACCTAAGCCAACCCGTCCTTCCAATTCTTCAGGTATCGCATACTGAAATGAATGATTTAGTTTTTCAAGCGTAATATCTACGATAATATCTGCAAACAATAGAAACTCCTTAATTTTAAGCTTTCTAAGTAGGTATTATACCATAAACCTAGCGCTCAGGTTTACTGATTAAGTAAAACCGCCATGCAAAAAGCATCCCGCCTTCAAAGCTGTGTCTTTGCCACATACTCTTCAAAACAGGATGCTTTATTATTCATAATAATTAGAAACAGTAACT
>DAISYI010000089.1:1065-2085 GCA_036825385.1 Lachnospiraceae bacterium
GAATAAGCTTAGAAAAAACATATCTATGCTACGCTTGATTCTACCGACGTGAACCTCATACTCCTTCTTCCTAAGAGACACCTTCGTATTCCTTCTATATCTTCTAGAATATCTGAAGTTTCCCTTCCACTTACTCTTCATAAGCATTGAGTAGGCTTTTTGAACTTCATCAAATCGTTTCTGTGCCTTCACTTCATCTACTGAGCCTTTAGTGCAATCTGCACTATTCTTCCGACTCATAAGTCTATACGCTCTTTTGATTTCGTCTACAGTCGCGTCAAATGAGATGCCTAGTACCTGATATGGATCCATAACTCACTCTCCTAACTAAATTACTGTTACACTAAGCTCGTCGATGTATCATTATCTACAGTTCCCATGTGTCTCTTCATCTGAATCACGTCATATTTCATCCACGCCCCCGAGTAGAGAATATTTCGAATGATATCAGCATTTTTGAGAATTGGCATTCTTTCAAAAATGGTTGCTATTTCAGATAACTGCGTTGTAAGCAGCTGTCTTATATATGTTTCAAAGCAATCTTTTTTATATGCTTTTGAAATCAATAGTGGATTATAAAGCTTTTTCTTCTTATCATTTTCTATATCTTCATATGCATCCATAAGATACAAGAACTTACCGATATAGAAACCAATCTTTCTTAAATCCTCTGTCCAAACGTCATCTTTCTTATAAGCGAAGATTTCCGACATCATGAGACCAAACAGGTTTGCAACCAAAGATAAATTCTCTTCTTTGCTGGCCTCAGCCTCATCAATCTGATCTACCGCTTTTGATACTGCTTCAGTCTGTCGAGGGTATTTCTTCCTAAGTTCTGCTATCTTTGGCTCTAATGAATCAGCCACCTTCTTCGCGCCAATCTTTCTTTCATCCAAATAATTGTCGTACAGATCGTAATAGCCAAGAAGTAAATTCATATCGGCAACATACTCTGTTATTTCGCTTGAAACAGCAGTACGCTTTCCAATCGGATGAATCAGACATCTGAATTCCGTTTCC
>DAISYI010000089.1:2095-6097 GCA_036825385.1 Lachnospiraceae bacterium
GAAAGAAGTAATGATAAAAATGTCATATCATACCGAAGAATAAACTGGCGCTTTAGGCCAACCCTCTCTTTAAGTGCATGACATAGACCACAATAGTATCCTTTGTAAACCTTCTCGTCCATGTCTGAAAGTTCTTTTTTATTAGGTAATATATATCCGAACATCAAATCTCCCAATAATCAAAATTGCAATATTGGAAACTAGTATATAACCTTATGGTTCCAGCGAGTCTTTATACAAGATACTATGTGATTCCCCTTATGGCAATACGAAAAAACCATATTTTATAAATGTTTCATTTTATATAAACACCCCCTGTTAGATGTCAACATATTATCAACGCCCAAATCGTTTTTGCAAAAAATCCGCCTCAAAAATCCTCTAAATCGAACGTCAAGTTCAGAAAAAATATATATTTTTACAATCTAAAACGATTTCAGAAAATTCAAACCTCTTATTTTATTGTGGATAAGTTTCACTTATTCACAAAACATTTCCCCCTCCCCCCCCCGTCTTCGATCTCCTCGTTTCTTAGAGAAGAGCTGCCTAAGTACAAAAAAACGAATAAAAACACGCTTGAAAATGGCATTTTCTTGCATTTTCAAGCGTGTTTTTTTCGTTTTTATATATAACGTAGCTTACTTCTCTAAAAAACGAGCAGATCGATAAGCCGGGTTATGTCATTGGACGATCATCTATCTAGAATGACTGTTACCAGCCATTTCAAGCGGCTAACCTGGAACTAGCGGGCCACCTTCGTTCCGTTTAAGCCTTGCTTCGGATGGGGTTTACATTGCTTTCGATGTTACCACCGAAACGGTAGTCTCTTACACTGCCTTTTCACCCTTACTCGCTATAGAAGCGGGCGGTTAGTTCTCTGTTGCACTATCCTGGGAGTCGCCTCCACCGGCCGTTAGCCGGCATCCCTGCCCTGTGAAGCCCGGACTTTCCTCACCCTGTGTTACCACAGGCCGCGATCGTCTGGTCTGCTCGAAGAAAGATTATATACCACGAAACGAATTGTGTAAATGCTTAATTAAAAAGTCACGAGTGCCTAAGCACCCGTGACTTAAGTTTTATACCTTTAAGATACTTCCACCGATAAATTCTCTCAGAAGAGAAGTATTATTTACCGCATCAGGAGGAAGTGGAAGGAAATAATCCATGAGCTTCAGAAGTCTCTTTGCTTCCGGATACGCAGGACTATCCTCATGAATCTCCATAAGAAGCGGCACTGCATATAGCTTCAATACTGACATCTCATAGATGAGAGCAGAATTAAACATCGCATCACAGCTTTCCTGGAACGGGAAGATATTCTTCTCCTCACCACGACGCACGCTATCCCACATACCGAGCGTCTCCTCAGCGTTAGAACCACGTGTACGTGCATCTCTAACAATTCGACGAATGAGACGTCCATCTGTCGTAGAAAGCGGATTATGCTCGTCTATAGCAAGCATCGTCAATGCACTTATATAAATCTTGAACTTACTTTCCTTCGGAAGAGTATAGCTAAGCTTATCATTCAAGCCATGGATACCCTCAATTACGAGAACATCATCCTCTCCAAGCTTAAGCTTTTTTCCATGATACTCTCTCTTACCACGCTTGAAATTGAAAGTCGGCATATCGACCTCTTCTCCATTCAGAAGCGCAGTCATATCCTTATTGAACTGCTCGATATCGATTCCATCGATACTCTCGAGATCAAGCTTTCCGTCAGGACCCGGAATCATCTTGTCGCGGTCCAGATAGTAGTCATCCAATGAAAGTGGATGAGGATGAAGCCCCTGCGCCATCAGCTGAATTGACAATCTATAGGAGAACGTCGTCTTTCCCGATGATGATGGGCCAGCAATCATGATAAACTTCGCAGAATCATGATTTGCTATCTCCTCAGCAAGCGCTCCAATTCTCTGCTCCATAAGAGCTTCCTGCATCAGAATCGTCGTAAGTGACTGACCTGATGAAATAACATCATTCAGCGCTCCCACAGTCGGAATATTCATCAAACTACTCCAGTCTGCAGACTTTCTCTGAACCTCAAACAGCTTCGGAGACTCCTCGAAAGGCGCCACCTTCCTCGTATCCTTATAAGGGAACAGAAGCATGAACCCCTCTTCATATAGTTTCAAGTCAAATGTCTTCAAATACCCTGTCGAAGGAACCATATATCCATAGAAATAATCTATAAATCCATCAAGCTCATAGACATTTATATATGAGCTATTTCGATAACGAAGTAGTCTTTCCTTGTCGAAAAGTCTCTCTTTGTGAAAAAGCTTCCTAGCTTCAGATGTCTGCACTGAGTACTTTTTCAATGGCAAATCTAATTTGACTAAACGGTTCATTTCAGCCTTAAGCTTTTTCAGAAGATCCGCCGTAACCTTATGTTCAGAAACTAGAATACAGAAATACCCCTGTCCCAAGCTATGGCGAATAATTACGTCTGGATGCTCATCCGGAAACAGATTCGCAAGCGCTTTCTGCATCAGAAGCACGACGCCGCGTCGATAAGTGCGTCGACCGTTATTATCCATAGCCGTAATCAGCTTGATGTCTCCATCACCAGGGACTTCTCGGTAAAGCTCATACAGCTTGTTTTTATACTTTGCCAGAAGAATCTCATCAGGATAAAACTGCTGATCCTTCTTCGCAATGTCTAGGAATGCCTTCCATACATAAACCACCCTTCTGTCAACAATCGCTAGCTTAAGAAAAAGCCGCTCCATTTAAACTATTTCGTATAAACAGAGAACGGTTCTTTCTTCGATTCGACTCTGACTTCTATCTCTTTGAGATTCTCCTTGAAGAAGTCATACATATACTCTGTGAAAACATGTTCCAATCCATAATGTCCTGCGTCGATTACACAAATCCCCTTTTCGACCGCATCTATTCCACTATGATGATCAATATCGCCCGTGATATAAACATCACAACCGTTCTTCACAGCGAGATCAATCTCACTCTTTCCAGAACCACCGAGAACTCCTACTCGCCTTACAAGCGTACCCTCATCTCCGAAGAATTTCACTGAGGAGAGTTCGAACTTCTCCATAACTTTCTGACTGAGTTCCTTAAGAGTAATTTCTCTCTCGAGATTTCCAACCGAACCGATTCCCTCATTAGAATCAATTTCTGATTTCTCAAGCGGTTCGATATCTCTGATGCCCACTCTTTCGTCTAGTAGATTCCTCATACAACAAACGTCAAAATTCGTATGCATGCTGTATAAGCCTATTCCATTTTCGATAAGTTTATAGATTCTGCCTGTAAGATAATCGTCCGATGTAATCTTCTTCAAAGGACTAAAAATCAAAGGATGGTGAGTCAGTATCAAATCCGCTCCGAAACTAATCGCTTCATCGATGACCTCACTGGTACAATCGAGCGCAATTAGCACCTTCTTTATTTCAGAATCTTTCTTTATCACCTGCACGCCTGAATTGTCCCAGGCTTCAGCATAATTTAAGTCTGCTAAATTCTGCAGTTTTTTCTCTAAATCTACAAACTTCATAAAGAGCACCTTTCTAGTTAAATTTTAAGTCTCTCTTTAGCTTCCTTCAAGAGTTTGGCTTTTATTTCATGCTTTTTTAAAGATTCGCGATTCTTCTCAGTTGCTGCCGCTTTCGATAGATTCTCACGAACATTCTCGTTCACACGAATCTCTTTCTCAATATACTCCATTAAAACTGGATGCTTTTTCTCAAGGAGAATCGGGCCGAAGTTCGCGTCGAGCTCCGAGATTTTTCCCTCTCCTCGAGCTGTCTTCATGAGGAAATAGTACTTTCCATCCTCATAAACACATTCCTCGTCGATGATCACGAAACCATTATCATAGAGGTACTTCCTGAATTCCGGAAGCTCAGACTGTGGCTGAAGAATCAGATGCTTTACGGAAAAAGCTACCGCTCTATTCCCTTCTATGATGCCCATCATCGTGCGTCCGCCCATACCAGTTATGGACACGAGGTCACACTCGCCAGGCTCTACTTT
>DAISYI010000089.1:6107-6553 GCA_036825385.1 Lachnospiraceae bacterium
ACTTTCACGAGACCATCTGAAAGACGAGTTTCTATTCTATCTGAAAGACCGTATTCCTCGACATGCTCTTTTGCACGAGAAAGCGGGCCTTCACGTAAGTCCATGGCAATGGCTCTCTCTACTTCGCCATCTAAAACTAGCGAAATAGGCAGGAAACCGTGATCTGTTCCTACGTCGCAGAGCACGGTTCCACCATTTACCATTTTCTTTATTGCTGTAAGTCTTTCGCTTAGCGAAAAAGAATAATTCTTACTCAAGGTAATCCTTCAGCTTTCTAGAGCGGCTTGGATGACGAAGCTTTCTAAGAGCCTTAGCTTCGATCTGTCTGATACGCTCACGAGTTACGTTGAATTCCTTACCTACTTCTTCAAGAGTACGGCTACGTCCATCTTCGAGACCGAATCTAAGCTCGAGCACCTTCTGCTCTCTTTCTGTAAGAGTTCCGA
>DAISYI010000090.1:0-6316 GCA_036825385.1 Lachnospiraceae bacterium
ACTTTACAGCTCCAGAAGGATTCTATAAGGGCTTCGATATGGAATCGATGACTCAGAGATTCAAGGTAATAAATACAGAAGCCTCTCGTATTCCTAAGGCATATGAGAAGATAAAAGCTTTATCAGAAGAAGCAGGATCTAAAGTATTTGAAACAAAGATGCTCGGACTCTGTCAGCTTTCAAATGCGGCACTTGCTCTTGGAATTTCAGCATTACTTATCAAGTTTGGATTTGATATCTCGATGGACGATATGGAAAAAGGTGTTCGTGATATAGTTTGGCCTGGAAGTTTTGAGATCGTTTCAGAGAAACCATATGTGATTGTTGATGCGGCTCATAATGTTGCAAGCGTTCAGTCACTTATGGAAACACTTGAAAGATATTTCCCAGGTGAGAAGTTCCACTTTGTAATCGACACACCGATGCTGAATAACAGTATCGGAATGGTTATGGCTCTCCGAGGAAAAGCCTACGATGTAAGGCTTGTAGGCGAGCTTAATAGCGAAGAAACAGTAGATAAGATTTCAAAACTCTTCGAGACAACAGATGTAAATATAATGCTGTTTGACGAATTGGACAAAGCTATTGAAGACGCTACATCGAAGGCAAAAGAAGATGAAATTATTGTCTCATTTGGCTCACTTCAGCAGGCACTTTTCGTAAAAGAACTTAAAGGTTAATTAAGTGGGTTTATGAAAATAAACAAAGAGAAAAATCGTTTTCGAATCTTCGATTAAGTTATAATTTAAAAAATGAAATCGGTTTTTTCATACTCAAGAAAACAAAAAATTAAATCAAAGTCATTAGGTAAATCTGTACAAAAGAGGGTGGTTTCTTTTGTGCAGATTTTTTTTGAGGAGATGATATAATCAAACCACTCCCCTCGAAACGGGGAAACGTGAAAAGGGATTTTGACAAAAGAAAATCGGTGGTTCGATTGATTGGGAGACAAGGGAATGGGTATGTGAGAATTCTTTGATGTGATGAATGGAGGTCCCATTATGAATTCTATTATGTACACACTCGTAATCTTAGCAACGACTGCGGTTTCATTTATGCTAATGAGGGAGAAGATGGACGAGGAATAGTGTGTTTTGGATAGGTGTTCAAACGTCCATAGTTTGTTTCAATTTATATGTCCATAGTTTAGAAAGGAGATATAGATGAATAGAGAAGCGCTTATACCCCAGGGCGCTTCTCTTTTTCATGTCAGAGGTTGCTCAGAACTAATTGAACAAAATGTTGATTATATCACTATAATTCTCTATTATTAAAAAAGGAATTTATTAAAGTGTTATTTTGAGGGAAGTTATGAGTAATATTCTTTTAGTTGAAGATGATGCAAATATCACAGAGAGTTTGACAGAGTTCCTTTCGGAGGAGGGGTTTTCAATCGAAGCTGTGAAGGGTCAGAGGGCGGCTTTTTCCAAGCTTGAGGAGAAGAAGTATGATCTGGTGCTTCTCGACATCTTCCTTACGGATGGAAATGGGTTTAATATCTGTCGTGAAATCAAGAAGGGGAATGACACTCCGGTAATCTTTCTGACGGCTTCTGGCGATGAGGGTAGCGTGGTTGAGGGATTTGATCTCGGCGCGGATGATTATGTAGCGAAGCCGTTTAGACCTCGTGAGTTTGTTTCTCGTATTAAGAATGTCATGAGACGTTATGGGAAATCCGAGAATGTGGTTCGACTTGGAAATCTGACTGTCGATATGGACAAGGGCTTGGTACAGAAGAATGGTGAGGAGATTGTTCTTTCTGCGCTTGAGTATAGGATTCTTACGATTTTTATTACGAATAGAGGAATCTTGCTTTCTAGAAACAAACTTCTTGAGGAGATTTGGGATGTGGCTGGAGATTTCGTAAATGATAATACACTTACGGTTTATATCAAGAGACTTCGCTTGAAGATAGAGGATGATCCCGCGAAACCGGCTATTATTAAGACTGTACGTGGAATGGGTTATAGGGTGGACTAGTTATGTGGAAGAATCCTGAGATTAAGAGAATAATTATTGAATATGTGCTTGCTTCTCTTGTGGTGGCAGCAGTGCTTGGCTTATGGTATGGAGTATTTGCGTTTACAGTTTTTTCAGCGTTTGTGATAGGTGTGGGTTTATGCTTTTTCCTATATGAAAGAAGAAAGTATAGGGAGATGGAGCTGCTTAGCGACATTATAAGTCGTGTGGTTCATGGCGATGATACAATTGATTTCTCGAAGTGTTCTGAGGGTGAGCTTGCGATTTTATATTCTGAGATTCACAAGATGACGATTCGGCTTCGTGAGCAGTCGGAGAATTTGGAGCGGGACAAGGCGGAACTTTCGGATGCCATTGCGGATATTTCGCATCAGCTCAGAACGCCGCTTACGTCTATTAATGTTGATTTGAGTTTGCTTGTGAAGGATGAGCCGGACGAGGGTAGACTTTCGACTCTTTATGATATGAGGAAGTCGATTGGGCGAATTGATTGGTTGATTGAGGCTTTGCTTAAGCTTTCCAAGCTAGATGCTAAGACGGCGAAGATCGAAAGGACTGAGATTAGTCTGAAGGAAATTGTCGAGGAGGCAGTGGAGCCGTTTTTGATTTCGATGGATTTAAGGGACATTTCGCTTGAGACTTCGTTTATGGATGGTGAGGTTTGCCTCGATAGGTACTGGACTATAGAGGCTCTAGGAAACTTGCTGAAGAATGCGATTGAGCATACTGAAGCTGGCGGAAGGATTAGAATCGAGACCAGGGACAATCCGATTTTCTCTGAGATTATTATAGAAGATAGTGGGGAGGGCTTCGCGAACGAGGACATTCCGCATTTGTTTGAACGTTTCTACAAGGGGCAGAATGCTTCGAAGGAGTCTGTAGGCATCGGGCTTGCACTTGCTCGTTCTGTTATTGCATCTGAGGATGGAACGATTAAGGCTTCTAATGTCATCGATAGAACTTCTGGTGTCGTGACTGGCGCAAGGTTCGAAGTGAGGTTTTATAAGGAAATAGTCTAGAACTTGCATTACTGTGGAATTTGTTAATTATGAAAAATACAGTAACCGTGAAAAAACGCGGTTACTGTATTTTTTTAATTTAGGTAAATTTGCGGTAACTATTCACCGAGCTAGATTACTGCAAATCAACTTGTTTTTTCTTTTGCAGTAATTATGGATGAAAGCGAGTTACTGTATTACTATCGATTCTACTATTTTACAGTAATTAGTATTCTGTTTCGATTACTGCAAATCAACCTGCTTTTTCTTTTTACAGTAACCAGTAAAATAACGGGTTACTGTAAATCAATTCATTCTTTCTTTTTACAGTAATCCAAGCCGTGTTGCAGGACATGACAGGCAAGTGACGAAAGTGACAGTTTTTTTTTTCATATTGTCACTTACCTGTCACTTTCGTCACTTAAACTGTATTTAGATTGAAAGGAGAAAACCCCTATGGATATATTAAAAGTTGAAAACTTACGTAAAGTTTATGGAAAGGGAGAAAACGAAGTAATCGCACTTAACGATGTTTCTTTTTCCGTAAAGAAAGGTGAATTTGTTGCTATCATCGGTCCATCTGGATCAGGTAAATCGACTCTCCTTCATATACTCGGGGGAGTAGATAAGCCAACATCAGGAAAGGTCTACATGGATGGACAGGATGTTTATTCACAGAATGAAGAACAGCTCGCTGTGTTTAGACGAAGATTTGTAGGACTTATTTATCAGTTCTATAATCTGATTCCAGTTTTAAATGTAGTTGAGAATATGACACTTCCAGTTCTTATGGATGGAAGAAAAGTAAATGAGGATAGATTGAATGAGTTAATTGATATCCTCGGACTTGAGAAGAGAACAAGAAATCTTCCTAACCAGCTTTCAGGTGGTCAGCAGCAGAGAGTATCAATCGGACGTGCGCTTATGAACGCACCAGCTGTAGTTCTTGCGGATGAGCCTACTGGAAACCTCGATTCGAAGAATTCTCAGGAGATTATCGAGCTTCTGAAGAAATCAAATAGAAAGTACGAACAGACACTTATCGTGATTACACATGACGAGAACATCGCGCTTCAGGCTGACAGAGTAATCACTATTGAAGATGGAAGGATAGTACGAGATGAGAATATTAAATAAATATACGAGAGAGATGCTCCGCCTCAACCGTAGAAGAACGATTGTAACAATCATCGGTATCATTCTTTCGATGACGCTCTTCACAGCAATTATTGAGGGCGGCTTCTCGGGAAGAGAATACTTAAGAAAGTGCATAGAGAAAGGTGATGGCCCATATAACGGTGTCGTAAAAAGCATTGATTTCACAACTGCTAAGGAAATCATGAATGACGACGCAATTAAGGATACTGCTTTTGTTCAGGATATTGGATGGGCTCTTATAGATAAAGATTCTATGTGGACTCCATATCTTCGTGTGGTTTCAGTGTCTGATGATTACGACAAGTTAATGAAAATTCGCATGAAGAAAGGACGTCTTCCAGAGAAAGACGATGAGATTGTACTTCCTGAGAATTTCCAGTTTAGTGAAGGAAATTACGAAATAGGACAGGAGATTACACTTGATCTCGGCAAGCGTTACTTTGAAAATAGAACACTCCATTCCACGGATGAATACATGAAGAAAGGGAAAAAGGAGGAAGCTCTACAAGTTCACGGCACTCATACTTATAAAATTGTCGGAATCATGTCTAGAATGGATCACAATATAAGTACTGATGCTCAGCCGGCTACTACTGCACTTACGAAGGCTAAAGGGATAGGTGAGATTGATCTTGCTTTTTCCCTGAAGAATCCGAATAAATATAAGGATTTTGTTAAAACACTGAGTGATAAGTACAATGCAAAGATTGTTTATGGACATACAGATTTGAATGGATTGTATGGTGTGCTTGGAAGTGGACCGATTTCAGCAGCTATCAAGACAATTGTTGGAATTCTGGTTGTGATTGTTTCAATAGGTTCAATTTCACTGATTTATAATTCGTTTGCGATTTCTATTAGTGAGAGAACTAAGCAGTTTGGTATTCTTAAGTCTGTCGGTGCGACGAGGAAACAAATTAGATCCTGTATTCTTTATGAAGGCGCTATCTTAGGACTTATAGGAATTCCGATTGGTATTGTGATTGGTCTTACAGGAATCGGTATTACATTCTTCTTACTTCAGGATAATTTCAGTTCGATGACAACAGTGGCACCTGAGGTAAAGATGACACTTGCGGTAAATCCTCAGCTTCTTTTGATTGCAGCATTGATTTGTTTTGCGACTATTCTTGTGGCAGCATGGATCCCTGCTAAGAGAGCGATTAGAATTTCGCCTATCAGCGCTATCAGAATGTCAGAAGATGTAAAGATTAAGCCTGGCAAAGTGAAGACTTCTAAGCTTCGTTATAAACTCTTTGGATTCGAAGGAGTTTTAGCTGCGAAGAACTTTAAGAGAAATAGTAAGAGATATAGATTTACTATCTTCTCAATTGCGCTTAGTGTAATTCTCTTTATCGTATCTGCAGCATATATCGGTGTTGTTAATAGAATGATGGATGTAGAATACATTAATAATAGTCCTGATATTATTGGATATATTGATAATCCAAACGAGACTATGATTAAAACAATTACTGATATACCAGAAGTTGATAAGGTATATTACTTCGATGCAGAGTATGAGAAAGTTGAATTTGATAAAAAGGCTCTGACTGTAGAAGGTAAGCGTAGTATTTATCCGGAAGGAAAGCATGGTCATATTGAGATTGTTTTCTATTGTGATACTGTCTTTGACAAGATTTGTAAGAAGAATGGTTTGGATCCTGAGAAATACTATGATCAGTCAAGCTTACGTGGTTTGTTTATGAAGAACGGGGTGAACTATGATCCGAGGTATGATTACAAGAGTTATAAAGCTGTTAGGGATGGTGTTTCTAGTGTATCTATTACTAAGGGTAATAGAACGGGTGAAGTTAATGTTATCTCAGGAATAGATTACTATTATTCCACAGCGGTTGAATTCCTGATTGTCCCATATAGCATGAGAGCAAATTGGCTTTCTGAAGCTAAGATGAAGAATGGTACAATGGATGCTTTGATTTATGCAAAACAGTACAAGGAAGCACAGATTGAAATTGAGAAACTTGTAGAGGATGGAAAACTTCCTGATGTCAGACTTATGAATCTTACAGATAATATGGTTACAATGAAGATGTTTACACAGATTCTGTATGTATTCATGTATGGTTTTATAACTCTTATGTCATTGATTACGATTGCGAATGTATTCAATACAATTTCTACTAATAACATGATTAGAAGAAGAGAGTTTGCAATGC
>DAISYI010000091.1:0-6294 GCA_036825385.1 Lachnospiraceae bacterium
TTATTACTAACTGATTACCCTTTGACTTCGTCATAAAATACTGAACTTGAGCACCTATCAGAATTAAGACTATCACTGATATGAAAAATATATAGTCATACTTTTTCAATCTAAGTTTCATAAGCTTATTCTACGATAGTTCCCATATAATAGAATCCATTTGCTTCATCAAGTCTCACCTGAAGAATCTCTCCAATCATAGATTCCTCACCCTTAAAATGAACAACTGAATTATTCTCAAGTCTACCTGTCATGAGTTCTTCATTGTCATGATTTCTTTCTTCACAGAGAACTGGAAGAACCTTTCCTTCGAGTTCTTTAGTCTTCTCTCTTGCGATTGACTGCACTTCCTTAAGAAGTCTATTAAATCTATCTGTTACCACATCCTGAGGAACCTGATTCTCCATCTTTGCAGCTGGAGTTCCTGTTCTCTTTGAATACTGGAATGTAAATGCGCTATCGTATCTAGTCTTTCTAACTACATCTACAGTTTCAAGGAAGTCTTCCTCGGTCTCACCAGGGAAACCAACAATAATATCTGTAGTAATAGAGCAATCTGGAATTCTCTCATGAATCTTCTCAACGATGCTCAAATACTTCTCTTTGTCATATCTTCTATTCATCTTACGAAGAATTTCAGAAGAACCAGACTGAAGAGGAAGATGAATATGATGACACACATGCTTTGATTCTGCGATGACATCGATAAGTTCATCAGACAGATCCTTTGGATGAGGAGTCATAAAACGAACTCTCTTGATTCCTTCGATCTTATCTACCTCACGAAGAAGCTCAGGAAAAGAAAGCGGATTCTCGAGATCCTTTCCATAAGAGTTTACGTTCTGTCCGAGAAGCATTACTTCTACAACTCCATCTTCAACCAAACGCTCAATTTCACGAATGATGTCCTTAGGCTCTCTACTTCTTTCACGTCCTCTTACATATGGAACGATACAATAACTGCAGAAGTTATTACATCCAAATGTGATGTTGATACCTGACTTAAAGCTGTATTTTCTATCTACAGGAAGGTCTTCCACGATACCCTTCGCCTCTTCCCAAATATCGATAGCCTTATCATTTGTCGCAAGGTTCTTTACTACAAGTTCAGCAAGCTCATGAATATTATGAGTACCAAACATAATATCTACAAATGGATAGCTCTTTTTGATTTTCTCAACAATATGTTCTTCCTGCATCATGCATCCGCAGATACCGATTCTCATATTAGGATTCTTCTTTTTATAATTATTAAGAATACCGAGTCGACCAAAAACTCTGTTGTCGGCATTTTCTCTAATAGTACATGTATTATAAATTACCAAATCTGCTTTCTCAGATTCAGATTTCTCATATCCCATCTCTTCGAGAATTCCAAGAAGTTTCTCGGAATCTCTTGCATTCATCTGACAACCAAATGTTGTAATGCAACATGTAAGCTTTCTTCCCAACTCATTCTCAAGGTTAGCGAGAAGCTCTCTACCCTGATTTATAAAAAACTCCTGTCTTTCAGGTTCTGTTTTAGGTGCTAAATCAAAATTAATCACTTGTATTTCCTCTATTTCAATATTCTTACATAAAAATCCAAGGTATAATTTACCACATTTAACTTATTTTTTCATTGCTTTTACGGAAAAAGCTTACTTTTTGACATTAAAAAACGAGCCCGGCTTTTCACCGGACTCATTATAACTAGATTGCAAAAATAATTTTCTTAGGACACTTAGCCTGACATGTACCACATCCGCTACATTTATCCTGATCGATAACAGCAACATTATCAATCACCTTTATAGCTTCCTCTGGGCAGTTCTTTTCGCAAAGATGACAAGCTATACAACCTGTATCACAAACACTCATTACATCTTTACCCTTATCATGAGAGCTACATGAAACCTCATATTTGCTCTCATATGGGATCAGGCTAATAATGTTCTGAGGGCAAGTATCGATACATTTACCACAAGCTTTACATGAATCCTTGTTTACTAAAGCCACACCATCAACAATGTGAATAGCATCAAACTCACATGCTGACACACAACTACCATGACCGAGGCAACCGAAATTACATGCTTTTGGGCCGCCACCCGGCGCCATCTTTACAGCCATACAATCATCAGAACCTGTGTACTCATATTTATTCTTTGCCTTGTCACAAGTTCCAGCACAGTGAACATAAGCCACCATTCGCTTTGCTTCACCTGCTTCGACGCCCATAATTCCTGCTATTTTCTCAGCCACAGGAGCACCACCAACTGGACACTGACTAATAGGTGCAGTCCCTTCCGCAATTGCTTTAGCAAGAGCAGAACAACCTGCATATCCACATCCACCACAGTTGTTTCCTGGAAGGACACCTAGGATGTTTGCTTCTTTCTCATCTACATGTACATAGAATTTCTTAGCAGCATATGTGAGGAAAAAACCTATCAAACATCCCGTAGCGCCAACCACAAGAATTGCTAGTATTATACCCTTCATAAATCCCCTCCTATATGATGCCTGAGAATCCCATAAATGCTATGGCAATCAAACCAGCTGTAAGAACAACACTTGCTGTTCCTTTAAAAGCATTAGGGATATCATTGTATTCAATCTTCTCACGGATACCAGCCATAATAACGATTGCAATAAAAAATCCAACACCTACACCAAATCCGTAGATTACTCCTTCGAGCAGATTATAATCCTTTGCAACGATATTAAGAGCTGTACCGAGAACTGCACAGTTTGTTGTGATAAGTGGAAGGAATACTCCAAGTGACTGATAAAGTGACGGAATATGCTTTTTCAGAACCATCTCAACAAACTGAACCAATGCTGCAATAACCAGAATAAACACAATTGTATTTAAGTAAGCCAAATCAAATGGTTTTAATACAAAGTTATAGATCAACCCCGTAACAAGCGATGCTAATGTAATAACGAAGATTACAGCTCCACCCATACCGGCAGCTGTTTCTGTCTTCTTAGAAACACCGAGGAAAGGACAGAGACCGAGGAACTGACTGAGGACAACATTGTTTACGAACGCCGAACTAACCAGAATCAAAATAATTGTCTTGATCATTCTTCTCCTCCTTTCTCACATTTCTCTACTACTTTACCTGTGCATGTTGAACGAAGCGCACATGAAGAACAATCGCCTGTAAAGAAAGCGCCCTGTGCTTTTGCAAGCGGCTTTCCTTTCTTCTCCATCTTCTCACGAAAAACTTTCATAAATGCAACGAGGAATGCAAGAATGAAAAATGCTCCTGGCGCGAGTACGAAGATAGAAATTGGAGTAAATCCAGCTTTACCGTTCTCCGCAAGCGGAAGTACCTGATATCCGAGTGCCTGTCCTGCCCCTAAGAGTTCACGAACCAAACCGATAATAGAAATTGAAATTGTAAATCCAAGTCCCATTCCTATTCCATCGAAGAATGAAGGTACTACTTTGTTCTTTGATGCGAAAGATTCAGCACGTCCGAGAATAATACAGTTAACTACGATAAGAGGAATATATATTCCAAGTGAGCTGTATAACCCTGGGAAATAACCCTGCATCAAAAACTGAACTACAGTAACAAGTGAAGCCACGATAACGATATATGATGGCATTCTTACTGAATCCGGAATCACCTTTCTAAGTGAAGATATAATTGCATTTGAAAGAGCGAGAACTACTGTTGTAGAAAGACCCATTCCGATACCATTTAATATCGATGTAGTCACAGCAAGTGTTGGACACATACCGAGCATAAGGACTACAGTAGGATTCTCGGTGATAATACCGTTCTTTAAGCGTTCAAGTGGAGTGTATTTTTCTTCCATTCTAGTTACCTCCTTCTAATGACTTAAAGTAAACAAAACCACCGTTCACACCAGTCGTAACTGCTTTTGAAGTAATCGTCGCTCCAGAAATAGCTTCAATCTTTCCCTTTCCGCCACCAGTTTTAGATACTTCGTAAGTTCCAGCTTTGATACCTTTGAATTCATTCATGAACTTTGACTCTTTTGCTTTCATACCGAGACCAGGTGTATCCGAAATCTCAGTAATTGAGTATCCGTTCATTGTTCCGTTATTTTTCACTCCCATATAGAAAGTGATATTACCACCATAACTGTTTGAATCAGTAACGCCAATCACATAACCGATTCTCTTTCCTGAAGCATCCTTTGCTTCAACACAGCTATTTATAGTTACCTCTTTGTAACCTTCTTTTTGAACAAGCGCAGTCGCTTCTTCACTATCAAAGCCTTTTAAGTCTGTAAAGTCTTTGGCTTCAGAGAATACACAAGTGTAAGCCTCTTTAATTGCTTTTTCCTCAGCCGCTTTGATAGGAGTTTTTGTGATTTCATGTACAAGTCCAAGTGCCGCTCCAGCTATAAGAGTTATAAGAGTCAGAGTCAGCGCATCTTTAACACTTTTCTTCATTTATACGCCCTCCTTCTTCTCTTCATGATGTGGAATGCCAAACGCCTTTGGAACAGTATATTTTTCAATAAGCGGAACGAGTGTATTTGTAAATATAATTGAATATGAAACACCTTCTGCTGATGCTCCAAAAATTCTAAATATACCAGTCAAAATACCGAGGATAATTCCATATACAATCTGTCCTTTCTTCGTAATCGGACAGGTTACATAATCTGTTGCCATAAAGAACGCACCGATGATAAGTCCACCACCGAAGAGCTGCTCTAAAATATAAGTTGTATCAAACCCTCTTCCACTGAAGAGTACGATAAATACTACAAATGAAATCAAATATGATCCTGGAATTCTAAATGAGATAATTCCCATAAAGAGAAGAAGCATCGCACCGATAAGAAGCGCAACAACCGATGTCTCACCAATAGTACCGGCCTCTGTTCCAATAAACATAGATCTGATATCTACAGCTTCACCGCTCTTAAGTAGCTGCAATGGTGTAGGTCCTGACATGGCATCATACTTAAATGTAGTCATCTGCTGAGTAAATGAAAGAACCAGGAAACATCTAGCTCCAAGAGCTGGATTCATAAAGTTCTGACCTAATCCTCCGAAGAGCATCTTTACAACAATAATTGCAAAAACGCCTCCGAGAACAGGAATAAACCATGAAACTGTATGAGGTAAATTAAGTCCTAAGAGAAGACCTGTTACAATTGCAGAACAATCTGTAATTGTATTCTCTTTGTGCATGAGTTTATCAAAAAGAAACTCTGATAATACACAAGAAATAACCGAAAGCGCTACAATAAATAGTGCTCTCAAGCCGAAATTATATACTCCAAATAATGTCGCAGGAAGAAGTGAAAGAATCACAAAAAGCATAATCTTCTGTGTCGTCATTTCCTCTCTGACATGTGGAGATGATGTTACATGAATTAAATCGCTCATTTCTACCCTTCCTATTTCTTCTGATTTCTCTTCTCAGCCATTATCTGTCTCTTATATGTTTTAATATCCTGCGCAAGAGATCTCTTTGCCGGACATACATAAGTACAGCTTCCGCATTCGATACATTCAAGTCCATAGCACTTCTCGAATTCTTCCTTCTGCTTATTTCTAAAGAACTTAGATAAATGTGAAGGAATAAGATTCTCTGGGCAAGCATCTACGCAACGACCGCAATTGATACATGCGCTTTCTGGAAAAAGCGATGCTTCATCTTTTTCAAAACAAAGAAGCGCTGATGTAGTCTTTGTAGTTGGGACCATTAGGTCAAACATTGCAAATCCCATCATAGGACCGCCTGAGATATATTTCTCTGATGGAACCTTCTCACCATCAGCTTCATCAAAAATCTCCTTAAATGAGGTTCCTATATGAATTCTGTAATTCTGAGGCTTTTTCGCATTCTCCCCTGAAACTGTGAAAACTCTTTCCATTAATGGCTTGCCAAGTACTACCGCATCATATACAGCACAGATAGTCGCAACATTATCTACAATACAACCAGCGTCAGCAGGAAGCATTTTTGCATTAATATCGCGTTCTGTAACAGCATGAATAAGCTGACGTTCACCACCCTGTGGATATTTCGTCTTTAAAGCACAAACCGAAAGCTTAGGATCGTCTGCAATCTCCTTTGCAATAAGGTCGATACAATCTCTCTTATTATCCTCGATACCAAATACACCCTTTGCATTAGGGAACAGTGAAACTAAGATTTTCATTCCACCGATAAGTTTCTCTGTGTTCTCTAACATAGTCCTGTAATCGGAAGTCAGATAAGGCTCACACTCAGCGCAGTTAGCGATGATATATTCAATTTTCTCAGGATCTTTTGGAGAAAGTTTTACATGCGTAGGGAATCCGGCACC
>DAISYI010000092.1:0-3984 GCA_036825385.1 Lachnospiraceae bacterium
GCTTGATGCGCTTACAAACTATATCACTGGTATCGGATACGATGTAGACGGAAACTCAACAGACCGTTTCAAAGCAAACTGGCCTGCTGATCTTCACCTTATCGGTAAAGATATTATTCGATTCCATACTATCTACTGGCCAATCTTCCTTATGGCATTAGACCTTCCACTTCCAAAGAAGGTATTCGGTCATCCATGGCTCATCCAGGCTGATGGAAAGATGAGTAAGTCAAAAGGAAACGTAATCTATGCAGATGACCTCGTAGATATTTTCGGCGTAGATGCTGTTAGATACTTCCTAATTCATGAAATGCCATATGAAAATGATGGAGTTCTTTCATGGGAGCTTCTCGTAGAGAGAATTAATTCAGACCTCGCAAACACAGTAGGAAACCTCGTAAAGAGAACTATTGCGATGACAAATAAATACTTCGACGGCGTAGTGGAAGACAAGAATGTCGTAGAAGATGTAGATGCCGACTTCAAAGCTGTTATCACAGGAACTCGTGATAAAGTAGAAGAGAAGATGGAAGGCCTCCACGTCGCAGATGCGCTCACAGAAGTAATTAACCTCTTCAAGAGATGTAATAAATACATCGATGAAACAGAACCATGGGTTCTTGCAAAGGATGAGGAAAAAGCAGACAGACTTAAAACTGTTCTTTATAACCTTACAGAAGGAATCAATATCGGAGCAGCACTCCTTAAAGCATTCCTTCCAGATACATCAAAGAAGATTCTCGAGCAGATTAATACTACAGAAGTAGAATATGACGAGCTCAACACATTTGGTCACTATCCAAATGGAAATAAAGTAACTGCAGAACCAGAGATTCTCTTCGAAAGACTTAAACTCGAAGATATCATGGTAGAAGCTGAGAAGCTTAAAGCAGCACAGATGGCTGCAAACGGAGTTACAGAAGAAGCTGAAGATGAGGCAGCTCCAATCGAGCATAAAGACTTCATCGGATTCGAAGATTTCGAAAAGCTCGAGCTCAGAACTGGAAAGGTAATTTCATGTGAACCAGTTCCTAAGTCAAGCAAGCTTCTTTGCTTCCAGATTCAGTCAGGATCTGAGAAGAGACAGATCGTATCAGGAATAAAGAAATACTACAAGCCAGAAGAACTTGTAGGACAGACAGTAGTATTTGTAGCAAATATGAAACCAGCTAAACTCGCAGGTGTGCTTTCAGAAGGAATGATTCTTTCTGCAGAAGACAGTGAAGGTGGACTTTCAGTAGTCACAACACAGAGACCTGTAAAGAGTGGAGCAGAAGTATTATAAAGTTTAAGGCTTTGTTATGATATTTGAGACACATGCACATTATGACGGGGAGGAGTTCGATTCTGACAGAGTCGAACTTCTCTTGGCGTTACAAAAAGAAGGCGTAGATAAAATTATAAACGTGGGAGCCTCTATAGAAGGTTCGATTAGGTCCGTAGAGCTTGCAGAGCAGTACCCATTCATCTACGCGTCAGTGGGTGTACATCCTGATGATGTAGCGACTATGACAGAGGATGATATAGAAACGCTTCGAAAGCTCTCAGCGAATGAGAAAGTAATCGCCATCGGAGAAATCGGACCGGACTACTACTATGACTACTCAGACGAGGAAAAAGCAAAACAGCTATACTGGTACAGAAGACAGCTCGACCTTGCACTTGAAGTAGACTTACCTGTAATCATACATAGTAGAGATGCTGCGAAGGACACCTTTGAAATCATGTTAGAGTATGCTGACAAAGGATTAAAAGGAGTTCTTCATTGTTACGGCTACTCAGCAGAACAGGCAAAGCAGTATGTAAAAATGGGATATTACATCGGAATCGGTGGAGCACTTACTTTTAAGAACGCTGTAAAGAAAGTAGAAGTTGTAAGAGATATTCCGCTTACATCTATTCTGCTCGAGACAGATGCACCATACATGGCGCCAGTTCCAGTGAGAGGAACTAGAAATCAGTCAGCTAACTTAAAATACGTAGCCGAGAAAATCGCTGAAATAAAAGGAATCACTCCGGAAGAAGTAGAGCGCGTTACATATGATAACGCAATGAAACTCTTTAATTTGTAAAGGAAATATATGAAGAATCTTTCAAATGCAAGAATAGCAAAAGAAATAATGAATGAGGCAGGCTTCCGCACTCAGAAGAAATATGGTCAGAACTTCCTTATGGACGAGGGAGTACTTATCGATATCGTAGAAGCTGCCGATATAAATGAGGATGATTTCGTAATTGAAATCGGACCGGGAATCGGAACGCTTTCTGAAGTAATCCTAGAGCGAGCTTGGAAAGCACTCCTCATCGAAATCGATGAGAAACTCATACCTATTCTCGAGAAGACATTAGGTGACTACGACAACGTAGAAATCATGAACATCGACGTAATGAAAGTCGATATAAATGAGATTATTCGTGAAAAAGCAGAAGGTCATAAAGTTAAATTCGTTGCGAACCTTCCTTACTATATCACTACACCTATTCTTATGAAGATTCTTCGTGGAAACGTAGACTATGAATCGGTAACCGTAATGGTTCAAAAAGAAGTGGCAGAAAGAATGCAGGCTGGCCCTGGCTCGAAGGACTATGGCGCTCTGTCACTCGCTGTACAGTTCTACACAAATCCTGAAATTGTGGACAAGGTTCCAGCAGGGAAGTTTTTTCCGCCTCCAAAAGTTGATTCAGCTGTAATCAATCTGAAGAAGAAGGACACACCATTACCAGAAGGACTTTCAGAAGAATTACTCTTTTTGGTTATAAGAAGTTCCTTTGAACAGAGAAGAAAAGCGCTGTATAATGGACTTGTAAATCATAAAGAATTAGGACTTGATAAGGAAAAAGCTAGGAAGCTTATAACTGAACTAGGATGGCCGGAAACTGTACGTGGTGAAAAGCTTACACTAGATGATTTCATACGACTTGCTGAGAAGATAGCAAACACCAAGGAAGGATAAATATGGACATCAATGCATATCCACAAGAGATACAGGACATAGTTTTAAAGGTAGCAGATGCTACGAATCCTGACAAAGATCAAATAATTAAATATTGTGATGAATTGAGTGAATATGCAAAGCAGCACAGAGATACAGCGCTGGAAGGATTTGCAGGATTCTCAAGAGGCGAAGCATACTACCTTTCAAATGATATGCAGAACTTCTATCATGAGATGTTTGCATGTATGCCACTTCTCGAAGAGAACCAGGACTGGGCTTATCTAATTACTGCAAACAATGTACTCGGAATCATGTCTTTAAATAGAGGAAATGCTCCTTTTGCCATGGACTATTATTTAAAGGCCTTAGAACTTTGCGTTCAATTTAGACTTCCAGATTTGGAATGGCTGGTTCATATGAATATGGGCTGCCTCTATCTCAGTGTAGAAGATGAAAGAAATGCTCTCGCACATTTGATGCAGGGTTATTCTTACATAGAAGAACATAGAAACAGTCCGGACTACATAGTGAATCTGGCCGTAGCCTATGTGAATATAGGAAAGGCTTATCTTTCTATTCGAGATTACGAGAAAGCAGAAGATAAGTGGAGAAGACTTAAGAGTGAGTGCATTCCGAAGATGCACACGAATGATCTGATGGCCGTATATTGCTTCGGTGCCAGACTTCATTCGGACCTCGGAAATGAAGCGCTTCGCGATGAATATATTGCAAATGTAGACAAGCTTATGGATGAGAACTTCGCCGTAATGGACGTGTTCGACGACCTCTATGAGTTTATGTCTATGCTTCTTAAGACGGGAAAAAGAGTAGAGTTCAACCGTGTCTGGTCAAAGACCTACGAACTTACAAAGATTACAACAGTACTTGATATGGAAAGAAGACTATTAGAGCTCCAGCTCAAGTATTTTACCATGATAGGCAATGAAGATGCCTATACACAGACCGCTCTCAAATACACAAAGGTTTCTATAGCAGAAACAAACGAGAGCAAACTTATGGTTTCAAGTATGATTGCACTTCGAACGGG
>DAISYI010000092.1:3994-4710 GCA_036825385.1 Lachnospiraceae bacterium
GATTGACGCGGCAGGCTTTGCGCGCCAGTTTCTTGCCGACACCGAATGGATTACCAAAACCCTAGAAGAGCGTGAGAACGAAATGCTTCAGAAGAAATCAGAAACAGATGCACTTACCGGAATGTTCAATAGATTTAAGCTGAACAATTATTGGGAAGAAGCATTTGAAAGCGCATATAAGAACAAGAAGAATATCGCAATTGAAATCCTCGATATCGACTTTTTCAAAGAATACAATGATAACTATGGACATCAGGCAGGAGATATTTGCCTCACCACAATTGCTAAATGCATAAAAGAAGTGGCAGCAGATAACAATCTCTTCTGCGCTAGATACGGTGGAGATGAGTTCATAATTATATATGAAGATTTTTCAGAAAAAGAAGTAGATAAGATGGCACATGAGCTTAAGCAGAAAGTGTTTGAGAGTCATCTGTATCATGAGTATTCTAGAATTTCAGATAGAGTAACGATTTCTCAGGGAATCTGTTTTGATGTGCCTAAAGGTCCAGTAAAGTCTCTCGACTTCATGCATTCTGCAGATAAGATGCTCTATGAAGTGAAGGAAGCTGGAAAGAACGGTCTCAAGATTGGCAATTGCGTAGAATGGGGTAAATAAGATTGATTAGAATTGCTAGAGTAGAAGACGCTGCTAGAATTAGAGAGATTTATTCATATTATGTAGAGAACACAGCTATTACATTTGAAGTAGAAGT
>DAISYI010000092.1:4720-6249 GCA_036825385.1 Lachnospiraceae bacterium
GTACCTACAGTTGAAGAATTTGAGAACAGAATCTCACGTACACTTCGTAAGTATCCATATTTCGTATATGAGGACGAGGGAAAAATCGTGGGCTATACATATGCTAGCCCATATAAATTCAGAAAAGCCTATGACTGGGCAGTAGAAACAAGTATTTATGTAGATAAGGACTATAGAAAGGGTGGAATCGGAAGAAAGCTTTACGATGCTCTAGAATATGCCCTTAGACTTATGCATATTACCAATATGAATGCTTGTATCGGATATCCTACAGAGAATGAGAAATATGTAACTCGTGCGAGTGAACAGTTCCATGAGCATTTAGGATTCATTCCAGCAGCCAGATTTCATAATGTAGCATATAAATTTGATCAGTGGTTTGATGTAATCTGGATGGAGAAGTTCCTCCAGGAACATCCTGAGAAGCCAAAAGAAAAGAAAGATTTCGAAGAAATTAGAGATTTATTGTAAGAAGACCGAGAGGTCTTCTTTTTTTACGCAACGAAATTATGAATTTTTTATAAACAAAAGTTTATAACTTTCCGTTCACAGTTAACAGACAAATACAAAAAGTAGTGCTAGCATATTTATAAATGATTCATACGTATGAAAGAAACTTATTAATAAATTTAGCCGAAAGGGGGAAACCAATATGGCTAAAAAAGTAATCGCACTATTGGGTGCACTTGTTGTTATTGCTGGAGTTGGAGCTACGAGTAATGCGTCGATTAACCCGTTTAGTCTTCGAATGATAGAACAGGCTCCGTCGAATGTGCAGCAGCTTTCACAAAATGTGAATTTCAAATCTAATGTGAAAGAGGCTGTAAGTTTTAATGTAACGACATATAGGAGCGAGAATTCAGGAGGCTACGCGACTGGCTACGCTGTAGGAAAGCAGAATTCAGGGTTTAAAACAAATCAGGTGACAATGCAGGATAGAGGAGTATATAGTTCATATTATGTAGGGAATTCTATCCCTAAAAACAATACTCCTATGACAGCAAAGTTAAAGCTTAAGAATTATTCATTTAAGCAGGTGGTAATGGTAGAAGGATCTGTAGGTGAATAATGAAGAAAAACAAGGGTTTCTATTATATAGGCTTCTTGTTATTAGTATATATTTTTATGTATACAGTTTTTTTTCATCCAGAAGCCGAGAATATCTCGGCTTCTGGAAAAGAAAAAAAACTATGTAAAATATCAGAAGCAATAGATATTAAAAATCTCAAAAGGAGTAAGTTTAAAAATCTTGATATATCCCAAATAAAGGATGACAATCCGGTTTCAGAAGTAATTGAGGGAGAAATATTTATAAGAAAAGAGTATAAAGAATTTGATCCTTATTATGAAAAATTTTTTAAGCAAAGATTGAAAAAAGTAAATATGGAATATGATAAGAATAATGTGGTGATAGCATCTCCTAAATACTTAAATCAAGGATATGATTATATGGTTGGAGAAAAAATGTTTTTAACTATGTCCGAAGGAGGATTCATTCAAGACTACGGAAATAAAGATGAGTATTTAGA
>DAISYI010000093.1:0-331 GCA_036825385.1 Lachnospiraceae bacterium
AGAATAAAAGTGATATAACAGACATAGAAGTGAAAGCTTCTGTGTCTGTTTTTTGTTTGTGGGAATGAGAGGTTTTTGGTATGCCTTTTGAACAGATGTGTGTGATTGCTGCGTTTATGTTTGTAGGGTCGATTCTGCTGATTTTACTGGTGTCTGGTTTTATCTATAGGAGTCAGGAGAGGCTGAAAAAGCTTCAGGAAAAACAGAAAAAATAATAAGTTTTAAATCATTAAAATCACCTCTTAAAAATTTTAAGCTTCTCATCGTAGCTCTTTTGCTTTACAAGAGATATTATATACCACATCGAACGCTGCGACCGCCACATGCCCGC
>DAISYI010000093.1:341-1939 GCA_036825385.1 Lachnospiraceae bacterium
TAAAATGGAGTATGAACGTATTGTCGCTTTGGTTGGAGTTTATCTTGCAATCCTATATGCCATGGTTCCTACTGTGATTGGTGTAGTTAGAGGTGATTTCTTGCAGTCTATGATGTGGGATTTGGCTTGCTATTTGTTTTTGCAGGGGATTGTGGCGTGGCTGGTGGTGAGGACGGGAAGAAGTATGATACAAAAAATAAAGAAGCGATGAATAAAAGTTTAGAATTTTCGCCTAGAATTTGATGGATATATATAAGTGATAAATTAAAAGTAGGGAAGAGTTTGGCATATGGACCATAACTTGCTTCTGTCTGAAAATGGTTGTGGTCCATTAAGTGAGAAAAGCAAGTTGCGGACCTAAAGGGCCGCGTCACTGGAAGGGAAATGTAGGCCCGCAGGGGAAGGGTTTGGTATATGGACCATAACTTGCTTCCGACCAAAATTGCTTGTGGTCCATTAAGTGAGAAAAGCAAGTCGCGGACCTACAGGGTCGCGTCGCTGGAAGGGAAATGTAGGTCCGCAGGGGAAGATTTTGGTACATGGACCATAACTTGCTTCCGACCAAAATTGCTTGTGGTCCCAATGAGGAGAAAAGCAAGTTGCGGACCAAAGAGGCGAACAGAGTAGCGACAGTCGTCGATTCATAAATGCTTACGCTTTTATTGTTTTTTTTTCTTTATATTCGAGAAAAGATTCGCAGAAAAGCTTCGCTTTTCTTGCTCATCTTGGCTCTCGCCAAATAAATCAAAAATAAGCTAGACCGTAGCAGATAAATCTGCAGGTCTAGCTTATTTTGATTTACTTTTCTCGAATATAAAGAAAAAACAGCCCGGGTGGGCTGCCATTTCAAAGGGGGTTAAATATATAAAGGGGAAGTGACTTAGAAACACAAAAGGGGGGATGCGCTCCTTAAGTCGAGTATTATTATATATGCTGCAAGGTTTTTTGCCAATAGTAAAAATCACAAAGTATACAAAAGATATGGGGATAAATTGTGCAAGTTGTACAAGGAACTTTCGAAATGAAAGAAACACGGTATATAATTAACAATTTGCAGTGTCGAACGGCTTAAAATATGGCTTTTTCACTTAAATCTATTTGAACCGATAGAAACTTCATATGAAATCATCTATAATATCATATATATGTTTATTGAAAGGTATAGATACATTGAGTTTTGAATTAAAAGACAATGAGACTTTAAGACAGGCGCTGAGCCGATTTAAGAAGGAATTGAAGACTGATCCGAATCTTCCGGTTGACGTTCGAGATATCACTGAGGCCTTGGCTAGTGATGATGCAAAGACTAGAAAGAATGCGGCTCTTCTTCTTCTTGATTTAAAGAAGCTTGGTAGGACTGAAAGCGAGAACGATATCATAGAGGCTTTGTTCAATTCTTACAAGAACGAAGCAATTCTTTTTGTACGTCCATGCATCTTAGAGTCTATGGCTGGATTCAAGGCGAATGTACCAGATGATATAAAGGAAGCTTTAGAAGAAAGACTTAAAGTAATAGATGAAACTAAGTGGGAAGTTTCAGATGAGAAGCATATTAAGGCTGAAAGACATGAACTTCTTATGATTCTTTCAAATGAAAG
>DAISYI010000093.1:2014-6044 GCA_036825385.1 Lachnospiraceae bacterium
ACCAAATGGCGTTCGTGCTAAGGTTTCTAAACTTGATAAGATTCTTAAGAACAGACTATTTAAGGAATTACTTTTCCTGGTTCCTATCAAGAAAGGCTATATTTGTAACCGAGATACGCTTGCAGAACTTGCTAAGAACACTGCAATCCTTAGACTTCTCGATGACCTATATCAGGATGAAGAGAAGTCAAACACATACAGATTCCGCTTGAATATAGAGTCTGGAAATGAAGCTTTTTCAGATGGAAAGTATTTGAAGAAGGTGGCTGCTGAGATTGAAGCGGATTCAAAGGGACGACTTATAAACGACCCTGGAAACTATGATTTGATCATCGTTTGCAAAGAGAAGAAGGATGGAAATCTTTCACTTTATGTAGAGATTCCATCTATCGATAATAGATTCGCATATAGAATTCACACTGAGCCGACATCAATGTCGACACATATGGCGGCGGAGACGATTCATGAAATCAAGGAGTTTATCAAGCCTGAATCATGGATACTTGATCCATTCTGTGGAACAGCGACGCTTCTCCTGGAGAGAGCGCTTGAGATGCCATCTCGTGAATACTATGGAATCGACACTTTCGGTCAGGCGATTGCTGAGGCTAGAGAGAATGCTGATGCAGCAGGAGTGAAGATAAACTTTATCAATAGAGATTTCTTCGACTTCACTTCGGACTATCCGTTCCATGAAATCCTCGCAGAGTTCCCGGATTTCTTCGGAAAGGAGCCTAAAGAGAAAGATGATTTCTTTACAAGCTTTTTCAAGAAAGCAGTTGAAGTGGCGGCTGACGAGGCACTTATGTTCCTCATCACGGACGAAGAGAATTTGATAAAGAAGCATATAAGACTTGCGCCAGAGCTTAAGCTCGTGAGAAGTAAGTCATTGGGAAAAAGCAAACAGATCTACATTATAGGAGTTGAAAAGTAGGGTGGACATCGAACGTAATGTAAAAAAAGTCAGAAGGATGGCTATGAATCTGGAAAAGGATTTCTGCGCCCTTAGTCACGTATATGTGCGATATTATAAGAATGTTGATGGACGATACAACAGGGAAACGGAGTTCGAGGAATGGATGTCAGAGATTGAATCTGACTATCTTGAAGAGTGCTTCCCATCAGATAGCGACTTTGAAATCATTGATAGATTCGTAGAGAACTCTCCTGAGAATATTATCCAGGGTAAAAGTATAGAAGGCTCATTCTGGTACGGAGTTGCACTTCGTGATGACCGTAGAAAGATTATCGGAGTTTGCATCTTCATGGGATTCGATGAGTCGATTCTTTCATTACCAGAAGGAATTCTTGTGACAGATGAAGAATCACTGATGGATTCAATCAGATTCTTCACATTGCTTTTTGCGGCTCAGAATGATTTTGAGAGTGAGACAGATTTGATAAGAGATGAACTAGATTCAGTTCAGTCTGAAAGCTCCAGAAATCAGCTTCTTCTTCAGGAAAAATCAGCTCTTTCAGACATTCTTATGAAACTGGAGTCTGAAAGTGACTTTACAGAGACTGCAGGAGAAATTCTAGAAATTGCAATGAAGCAGCTTCGTTTCGAAGAGGTTTCGATTATTGGCACAGATATAATTGATAAGAGAGTAAATATAATTTCAGAGAAGACTCTTAACGAGACATATCGCTTACGCGATTCATATCTGGGGCTTGAGAAGAAGAATCTTCCATTTTTCACTGGAAGACCATATACGATTTCTTCAAACTCTGATATGCCATCGGAATTCAGAGAGTTCTTCGATACGATGCAGATTAAAGCGGGTGGCTTTTTCCCATTATTCATAAGAGAAGAAGCACAGATGTACGTTCAGTTCGTATCATTTAATGATAGAGCGTTCGAACAGTCAGAAATCAAGTTCATGACTTCAGTCGTTAGAGTCCTTCAGGCGATTCTTACGAGAAGAGTGACGATGAATTCGCTGACTGGATCATATATGACACTCGAGGCGATTCTCGAAAATGCCGGATGCGGAATGCAGGTTGTAGACGTAGAGCACGGCGAGGTTCTGTATTCGAACTCGGTATTTAAGGATATGATTTTGAACCAGCACGACAAGGAGCACCTAGAGGAGCTTCTCGTTTCTGGTGAGCTTCAGACTGATGCGAAGACGAAGTTCCACGCTACGGGAGCAGACCGCTGGTATGACATCTCGTTTGATTCAATCAAATGGGTTGATGGTCGTGAAGCGAGACTATATACACTTTACGATATCACTTTGATTCGTGAGTACCAGATGAAGATTGAGCATCAGGCAAATACGGATTATCTTACAGGTCTGAAAAATCGCAAGCGCTTTGAACTGGATATTCTTTCAGAAATTCGAAGATCTGAAAGAACAGGACAGAATGGCGCGCTTATTCTGATAGGCCTGGATGATTTTAATAATATTAATGATACACTTGGCCATGCGTTTGGAGATGATCTCCTTCGAAAGGTGGCTGAGGTATTGGAGAAGATTGCAGCAAAAGCGGCTTCTGTATATAGACTAGGTGGAGACGAGTTTGTTCTCCTCGTGGCTTCTGGAAGCGGGCGAGAAATCGATTCGATTCTTCATAAAGTTCGCCAGAAGTTTGCGGAAAGATGGTTCGTCGGAGACAAGGAATGCTACTGCACAGCCAGTGTCGGCGTAGCGTACTTCCCTATAAAGGGCGACGTCGGACTTGATGTCTTCGCCAGAGCAGATATGGCGCTTCGTGAAGCAAAGAAAAGCGGAAAGAACAGAGTAGCATTCTACAATGATGCTCAGAAAGAAAAGTCGAACAAGAGACTTAGCCTCGAGATGGCACTTCGTGAAGCGGTTCAGGCTGGCTGCGAAGAGTTCGAAGTTTACTATCAGCCACTTGTAGACATTTCAAAAGAAGGCTTCCCGTGCTGTGGTGGAGAGGCATTACTTCGTTGGAACTCATCTAGAATGGGTACAATGATAATGCCAGTTGATTTCATTCCAGTTGCTGAGCATCTGGGATTGATTCTTGACCTAGGATATCATGTACTCCTCGAAGCGGCTAAGATGTGTAAACACTGGAATGATTTCGGTCATCCTGAATACAAGGTAAACGTAAATCTTTCGGTTTCACAGCTCGTTCAGGGCAATATTGTAGATACAGTAGAAGAAGTTCTGAAAAAGACTGGCGTAAATCCGTCGAACCTTACACTGGAAGTTACGGAGAGCCTTGCTATATATGATATTGAGAATATGACTCGTATTCTTAAGGAACTTCGTAAACTGGGAGTTCGTGTAGCACTTGATGACTTTGGAACAGGATACAGCTCGCTTAGTTATCTTAAGTATTTGCCACTTGATGTAATTAAGATTGATAAATCATTTGTAGATGAAATCGGTGAGAACAGCTTCTCAGGAGCATTTATCGATACAGTTTCTAAACTTGCAGATGCACTCAATGCAAATGTTGTAGTAGAAGGTGTTGAGAAGAAAGAGCAGGCTGATGCCCTTACAGGAATGAACATCGACATGATTCAGGGCTACCTCTATGACAAGCCTTTACCTGCTTCTGACTTCGTGAAAAAGTATGTGAATTAAAAATATTTTGTGTCACCCACCCCAACAGGGAAATAAGCTTGTTAGGGAGGGTGAATTTCGCTTATAGAGAGTTTGATTTGCTTGTTTTATACTTGCGATGATCCTGTTTTTTATTTGCCGCCCACCCGAACAGAGGAATAAGCAAGTTAGGGAGGGTAAATTTCGCTCAAGCGGAGCTCGGCTTGCTTATTGCCGCCCACCCTAACAGAGGAATAAGCTTGTTAGGGAGGGTAAGCCTCGCTCAAGCGGAGCTCGACTTGCCTATTGTTGCCCACCCTAACAGAGGTAAAAGCAAGTTAAGGTGGGTAAAGCTTGTTTTTACTTATAATCATTAAAGTGGAAAATGAATTTTCTAAAGAAAATATGAAAAAATGGTTGACAAACACATCTAAAACGATTATTCTATTAACTGTTGCAGCGCTGATGTGTTGCAAAATTAAATATCTGCGCGGAAGTGTCGGAACTGG
>DAISYI010000094.1:0-5969 GCA_036825385.1 Lachnospiraceae bacterium
CAGATGTGTGAAAGAGAATTAGTATAATAAATAACTCCCACCTCGCGGTGGGAGTTAAAACTGTATATTTAGTTAGTATTCTTTTGAAGAATTGTTTTCAGCAGTAGCTTTCTCTAGGAGTTCTTTTAACCTGGAGATTTCAGCTGCCTGTTCAGAGATTTCAGCCTCTTTCTCTGCGAGCTGTCTCTCGTATTCTTCGTATCTCTCGCTAGGGAGAGTGATAAGTGATTTAGTCATGTTTACCACCTGTTCCTTGAATTTCTTGTTTCTATTGAAGACTCGTTTGGCAGACATATCGATTAGCATAATGTAGTCTTCATATTCAGCTTTAGAAATGCGTTTCTGCTTTCTAGCTTCTTGTAGGATTACTATAAAGCCATTTACGAATTCTGTCAATTCATTAGGAGTAAGTGGATTGGTTTTTGAGTTCAAGCGTGGTCTGAACTGAAGAAGCTTGAATGGGAGGAAAAGAGTAAGGTTCTTTTCTTGTATTTTTTCTAGGTCGTATGATTGAACTTTAAGTGTTGGAACAGTGTAATTATGAATACTTCCATCGGCAAATTTGATGTGACACATTAGTTTATCTGGAATGTTATCGTTCGGAGCTGGATAGATAACAGCTGAGCTTGGAAAGGCAATTGTATATTCTCCGTTTTTTCCCTTCTCAACTGTGTGAGCTAAAGCGATGTGGAAATCGTAACGAACCATTCGTATACACATATCATCTTCGTTTGTCATCTGAGATTCGAAATGATAGATATCATCACCAATTTGAAGAGTGATATCGGAATAGACGGAAGAAAACGCTTTTTTTCCTGAACCTGGTACGATGTGCTCAGTTGGAAGTAACTTGATTTTTACGTTTGGAGGATAGGTTATTCCGAATACATCCTCTATGAGAGGGAGGAGTTGCTTGGGCATCCTTTCTACGATGACTTTTAGAATTTCGTCCCAGACTTTTTCACCATATCTGGGATTGATTACTTGTTTTTCATTCATGTTTAAACCTCGTAATACATATAGTGTTTATAGAAATTGTTTTAGATGATCATCAGTGAACCTACTATATCGAAACAGTTTTTGAAATTCAATAAGTATGAACAAGGTTTAAGAAAGAAGAAATTTCCTTAATAAATAAGAGCACTTTATTAAACTTTATTTAGAATAATTATTTTTTGTTTATTGGATATCAACAATAGGGAGTTAATAAGATGAGGTTGGCACTTTACAACTTTTTAGTAAACAAACATCCTGGAATTCAATCCAGATATCATAAGATGCATGACAACTCGCAGGGGATGAAGAAATTTCTCTCTCACCTGTATTTGTTGTGGTTGAATTTCGCCTATTATGTTTTGTTTTGCCGATTTCTCGCGAAGGATGTTAAGGTTACTATTTATGAAGAGAAGAATATTAGCGTAAAGGAAACTGAGCAGCAGACTTTCTATAGGAAGAATAAGCATGTTTCAGTGGAAGAGTTTGTAAATCGCCTTTCTCAGCATGAAGTAGTTTCATTTGATATCTTCGATACACTTATATTTAGACCTGTTTCTCAGCCGGATGATATTTTCAATATTATCGGTGAGAGAATAGAATACATGGATTTTTATAAACAGAGAGGTCGAGCTGAGTTTGAGGCGCGAAAGATTCATGCAGAATCCCTTCGAAACGAAAAGAAGAGACTGTACAAGGCTTGCGATTCTAGATACAAGGATATCGTAGTAGATTACGAAGTGAATCTCGAGGATATCTGGAATCGAATGCATACGATTACTGGACTCGATCCTAAGGAAGGCATGAGGATCGAAGAAGAAGTTGAGTATGATCTTTGTTATGCGAATCCCTTTATGAAAGAGGTTTTTGATAGACTTCGCAAGTCAGGCAAGCGAATCATAATCACTTCGGATATGTATCTCTCAGAGGATTTCCTCGTAAAGATGCTTGCAAAGAATGGATACACAGGATACGAGAGAATCTTCATATCAAATAAGTATCACAAGAGTAAGAGTGATGGTCGTCTATACGAGGTCGTGAAGTCGGAACTTCGTGTTGATGACATCATTCATGTGGGGGATAACGTTCATTCTGATATCGAAATGGCGAAAAAGCATGGCCTCGCAACCCTTTACTATCCTAATGTAAATAAGGAAACTCTTGAAATGCGACCTTATGATATGTCTCCGATTATAGGTGGAGCATATCGTGGGATTGTGAACAATAAGCTTTATAACGGATTAGAGAAGAAGCATAGTTTCGAGTATGAATATGGCTATGTTTATGGCGGGCTATTTGTAATGGGTTATTGCGCGCATATTCATAGATTTGCAAAGGCAAATGGAATAGATAAGCTTTTGTTCCTGTCTCGTGATGGAGATATTTTGAAGCAGGTATATGAAATTATGTATCCTGATGAGGAAACAGAGTATATCTACTGGTCGAGACGTGCAGCGACGATTCTTTCTTATGATCTAGATAGAAATGATTATTATAGAAGATTTATTTATCACAAGATAAATCAGTTCTATTCTATTGAGAAGACGCTGAAAGCTATGGAATTAGAGTCATTAGCGAAAAAGCTTGAAGGTTTTAAAATTGGTAAGAAAGAAGCTTGCTTGGTTTCTGATGATATGAGAGATTATGAACTTCATATCGAAGATGAGCTTACGGAGAAGAAGACGGAAGTTCTTAAATATGCTCTTGAAGAATTAGAAGATGAGATTAGAACAATTTATTCGGATAGAGACAAAGCGGCGCAAGCTTATTTTTCCGAAAAGCTTTCTGGTGCAAAGAAGGCGCTCGCGATAGATATCGGCTGGGCTGGAAGTGGCGCGATTGCACTTCGTAGACTGTGCCGTGAGAAGTGGGATATCCAATGTGAAATTGTGGGTATGATAGCTGGAACGAATACGATTCATAATGCTGAACCATATCAGACAGAGACTTTTATGCAGATGGGAATATTAAATTCATACTTGTATTCTATGAGTTTCAACAGGGATATTATGAAGAAGCATAATCCAGGTAAGGATTACAATGTTTTCCTAGAACTTTTGCTTGGTTCGCCTACTCGTCAGTTTAGAGGGTTTAAGTTTGAGGACGGTGGTCAGGTTGGATTTGATTTCGGTGATTACGATGATAATGTCGAAGGAATCTGTGATGTTCAGAATGGAATTCTAGATTTCGTAAGGGGCTACATGGGATGTTATCAGAGCCCTGTGGACGGGAAATATAGGGAAATGTATAACATTTCGGGTAGAGATGCGTATGCTCCGATAATCGTGGCTGCATCGTCGAATGAGAAGTATTTGAAGAAGATAAAGAAACTCTTTGATTTAGATCCGAACGTAGATTGATTTAGGGAGAATTAGTTATGGATACGTGGCAGGAAGCACGGGTTCGATTTGTAAAAATTCAAAATATAATATTGATTACAGCTTGTTTTGCAGTTGTTTGGTATTTTATGCTTAGTAGCGATGTATGGATGCCTTTTTCATTTATGGGTGATATCGCTGTTATAGGTATATATCTGATTATTTATAGTATGTTTGGACGTATATATGAGGCTTTTTTGCTTTCGTATAGTCGTATTTCTGAACTTGTTTATAGTCAGATGCTTGCAGTGATTGCATCAAATTTTATTATGTATTTGGTGTCAATTCTTCTGATGAGAAGTATTCCAAATGTCTTGCCATTTATCTTCTTGTTTGGATTACAGCTTGTTGTATCGACACTGTGGTGTTATTACATGCATATCTGGTACTTTAATCATTTCCCTGCAAAGAAGACAATCGTAGTTTGGGATATGCATAAGGATATGGAAGAATTAGTTTCTTCATATGGGATGAAGAAGAAGTTTGAGGTAATCGCTGATTATTCTGTTGATGATTGTATTAACAATATTGAACTTCTGAAAGATGCTGAAGTGGTCTTCCTATCTGGTGTACATAGCCATGAGAGAAACATAATTATCAAGTATTGCGTGCAGCATAAGATTGCATCATTTATGGTTCCGCGAATAGGAGATGTGCTTATGAGTGGATCTAAGAAGATGCATTTGTTTCACCTTCCAATTCTTAGACTGGCATCGTATTGCCCTAGCCCAGAGTATACTGTGTTAAAAAGGGTAGCGGATATTGTTTTTTCGGCACTAGCATTAATTCTTACTATTCCATTACAGATGGGAGTTGCGATTGCAATTAAGTTAGAAGATGGAGGACCTATTTTCTATAAGCAAGTGCGACTTACGAAGGATGGACGTGAGTTTAAGTTGTGGAAGTATCGAAGTATGAGGGTTGATGCAGAATCGGATGGTGCGAAGCTTTCTAGTGGAGAGGCTGACGAACGAATCACTAATGTAGGGCGTGTGATACGAAGAACTAGATTAGATGAGATTCCGCAGTTTGTAAATATCTTGCTTGGTGATATGTCAATTGTAGGACCTAGACCGGAGAGACCGGAGATTGCTGCTCTCTATGAAGCGGAGTTACCTGAGTTTAGGTTGAGATTACAGGCTAAAGCTGGGTTGACTGGATACGCTCAGATTTATGGGAAGTATAATACTGAGCCGTATCATAAGCTTCAGATGGATCTCATGTATATTGCAAATCCAAGTATTGCGCAGGATTTAAGTATTATGCTTGCGACGCTGAAGGTTCTCCTTCTAAAGGATTCTACAGAAGGAATAGAAAACGGGTCAATAAATGCGCTGAAGAAGCTTGATTAGAGCGCATTTTTGATGATATAGCATACTTTTGTTTGAGTAACCAGGTCTCGAAATGAGACCTGGTTGCTTGTTTATAGAGATAAACAAATGGGAAATAGTTTCTAAAATCTGGTTTAGTAAATTATCACGAGATGGTCACAAAATAGTGGGTTTATGAACAGTTGGTGACCATAGAGTGTTTATATTCCGAACGTTATTTGTAGTTTCTGTGAAAGTACTTGTAAGACTTTTTTGAGCTGATATTATGGACCAAACCTCAAAGCAAACGAGGTTTGGTCCTTTCTTTATAATTACTAGATTTCATTTCAGAAAAGCTAGTTTCGTATACATAACTAGGATCGTTACTTGAAGAAACTGATTAGGGTTGGTCGCCTGATCTGTTTTAGAAAAGGAGTTATTAAGCTATGTATAAGAAGAATTTATTCAAATCAAAATTTGTCGCATTAGGTCTCAGTTTATCTCTGGCCTCAGTTGGGCTGCTCTCATCTTGCGGAAATGCTTCTCTTAATAAGGAAGTGGATGCGCAGGAAATGGATACGAAAGCTCCAGTACTCAAAATTACAAATCAGTTCGTTTACACAAAAACTACAGATGTAAATACGGAAGCTTTTTCCTCTGCAAAAGATGATAACAAGGTTACTGTAAAGGTTGGGTATTTCAATAAGCTTTCAGATCCTAAGGAAATCACAGAGGAACAGAAGAATGAATTTCTCGGAACATTGAGTAAATCTGTAGATGCTTCTCTTCTTAAGGAAAAAGCAGCTTATAAAAACGCGAAGTTAACAGAGACAGGTGTTTACTCAGCTGTTGTAGTAGCTGAGGATGAGGCTAAGAATATTTCTGCTAAGCCTATTATTCTTGTCTATGATAATACAGCTCCAGCAATCGCGCATGATGCATCTGATGAAACTATGGAAGTAGCGGATCTCTCAGCTAAGCCAGAAGTTAAGCTTAAGGATGATCAGATTAAGGATGATTTCGACGGAACTGTAGCAGGTGATTCTGTAAATATTAGCGTTTCTGATAAAGATTCAGCTAATCATGTATATATAGTAACAATTCAAGCCACTGATAAAGCGGGGAATGTTTCTTCAATCACTTATGATTTGAAGCTTAAGAACCCAGAGCCTGTTGCTTCTACAAGTGGGACTAAGAAAAGTCGCACAAAGACTACTAAGTCAAGTAGTAAGAAATCAAGTGGTTCTAGTTCAAGTGGACAGGCAACTGCGTCACAGGGTGGTGTTTA
>DAISYI010000095.1:0-386 GCA_036825385.1 Lachnospiraceae bacterium
ATGTTCTCGTCGGAGATATGAGTTTGGTTGGAACTAGACCTCCTACTGAGGGCGAGTTTGAGAACTATGAATATCACCATAAAGCAAGACTTGCGATTAAACCAGGACTCACAGGTCTCTGGCAGGTTAGTGGTAGATCAGATATAAAAGACTTTGAAGATGTAGTTAAACTTGATACAAAATACATATCAAACTGGACACTTGGTCTTGATATAAAGATCCTATTCAAGACAGTTGGAGTCGTACTCACTGGAAGCGGTTCTAAGTAAAAGTGGAAAAAAATATCATGTGATGATATAATAAGGCAGTTTTATTTGATGGCGAGATTTTTGAGGTATTTATATAATGGCAAATAAGAAAGAGAAAAAACCGCTTACAAAGAAGCA
>DAISYI010000095.1:440-4542 GCA_036825385.1 Lachnospiraceae bacterium
TTATTACAGAGCTTGTTCTTTTGGTTGTGCTCGGCGGAATGGTTTATTTCTATTCCAAGTTCGGAAAGATTAATTTCGAAGATATCGGAAATGTTACTACAAACAAACTTGATGCAAAGACCAAAGAACTCTTGAGCGGATATACAACTATAGCTCTTTACGGTGTTGATTCACGTGATATGACTTCATACAAGAATTCACAGTCAGACAGTATGATCATCTGTGTAATCGATAATAAGAAGAAAGAGATTCGCATGATGTCTGTTTATAGAGATACTTATCTCGATATGGACGGAAACTATAAGCTGAGAAAGTGTAACTATGCATATGCTCATGGTGGTCCAAAGGAATCTATGGAAATGCTCAATAGAAACCTCGACCTCGATATTCAGGAATATGTTACTGTAAACTGGAAGGCACTCGCTGACGCTATTGATGTAGCTGGCGGTGTCGAAGTTGATGTAACAGAGGCAGAGGCGAAGGCTCTCATGGATCCTGAGCATTTCGTATTAGAGAATACAGAAGATGTAATCGGAAGAAAGACTACACCTGTAAAAGCAGGACATAGAACACTCGACGGTGTTCAGGCTGTAGCATACTGTCGTATCAGATATGGCGTTGGTGACGATTTCGGAAGAGCTACTAGACAGCGAGCAGTACTTGCATCTCTTATGCAGAAGGTTAAGGGTGAAAGCCCAACTAAACTTGCTAAGTATGTAGATGCTATCTTCCCTAAGGTTTCTACATCTCTTTCAATGTCTCAGATTATCGGACTTGCAACAAATGTTTCTGAATACAAAATGGCAGAAACTGCTGCATTCCCATTCTATGAGAAAGGTGGCAAGTTCCCAGGTAAGGGATATATCATGGTTCCATGTACTTTGGAAGATAATGTAAAGAAGACATACGAATATCTTTACAACAAGAAGGACTATGAGCCATCAGAGACAGTTCAGCTTATCAGTAAGAAGATTGTTAGAAGTACAGGGTGGTCATCAAGCAATTCTGTAGAACCGCATGATGATGCAGACACAAGTACTTCTACAAAGACTAAAAAATAAGGCTCGTAACTCTAGATGAAAGTGATTCTATGAACGAAACTATTTTTGACAAGAACAATAACATAGAAGATGAGAAAGTCATTGTAAGGCGGTTAGAACAGCTCTTTGAGCTGGCCGTCTTCGCAGTGGCTTATTACTATTTTTGGAAATATATGTATAGACTTCCATATTTCAAAGGACGTATGTTCTATGGATTTGGAAAGTATGTACTCGTAGGTATTTATTCGGCATTCCTGGCTATGATTCTTCACATCGATGAGGGTGATAGATTCGGTTACAGGAAGCTTTTTGATGTGGTTCTACTGCAGTGGATAGCTATTGCAATTTCAAATGCGATGGCTTATTTACAGCTGGTCCTTATTTCGAACTATCGTCTGCCGTTTATGCCGATGATTCTTCTCACACTTACACAGTTTCCTATAGCACTCATACTTTGCACGATATTTACATACCTCTATCATACTATGTATGTGCCTATGCATATGCTTATGATTTATGGTGATGAGAGATCTGTAAGTCTTAAGCTCAAGTTTGATAGCGATTCAAACGAAACAGGTAAGTATCATGTAGATAAATTGGTATCTGCAGATGTCGGAATGAAGAAACTTAGAGAAATGATTAAGGATTATGATTCTGTAATTATTTCAGATATACCAGCAGAGATGAGAAATGATATTTTGAAATATTGCTATGCGAACGGAGTTCGTACATATCTCACTCCAAAGATTTCGGATATCATTACATCAGGTTCAGAAGATATAAGTCTCTTCGATACGCCACTTAGATTGGTAAAGGGTCTAGGTATGACTTTGGGCCAGCGTTTCGTAAAGAGATTTTTCGATATCTTCCTTTCTCTTATTGCGCTTATCCTACTTTCTCCGCTTCTTATTGGAGTAAGTATCGCAATCAAGCATGAAGATCATGGACCTGTGTTCTATAAACAGAAGAGAGTAACCAGAAACGGAAAGAGATTCGATATTCTGAAGTTCCGTTCCATGGTTGTAGACGCTGAGAAAAATGGTGTTACACCAGCTACCGATCATGATCCACGTATCACAAAGGTCGGAGAGTTTATTAGAGCATATAGAATCGATGAACTTCCACAGCTTATCAATATTCTTAAGGGTGAGATGTCTATAGTAGGACCTCGTCCCGAAAGAGTAGAGCATGTGGAGAAGTATACAAAGCTCGTTCCTGAGTTCGTGTACCGAGAGAAAGTAAAGGGCGGTCTTACAGGATTTGCACAGGTGTACGGTAAGTACAATACTACTGCTCTCGACAAACTGAAATATGACCTCATGTATATTGAGGATTATTCATTTTTCCTTGATTTCAAAATTATACTTATGACGGTTAGAATCCTCTTCGAGAAGGAAAGTACTGAAGGATTCGACAAGGTTATTACGGATGAAGATATCCAGTATGAAATAACAAAGAGTAAGGGCGAAAAATAATATGTCAAAGAAGATAGGAATAGTCTCGCTTGGATATGGATGGCTTCCATGTGAACCGGGTCCATCGAGATTCTACTATATTGCGAAGATGTTTGCGGAAAAAGGATGGGATGTAGAGCTCATCGGAACATCTTTCCAGCATTTCAAGAAGGAACCTAGAGATAAGCAGCTTATTAAGAGCCAGAATTATCCGTTTGAGGTTTCCTTTATCGAAGTAAAGCCTTATAAGAAGAATATTGATATAAGACGTGTGCTTAGCAACAAAGGAGCGGTTAAGAAGACTGTCGAGCATCTTAAGAGAAACAAATACGATGTGATTTATTGCTCTATTCCACAGAATGATGTGGCGAGAGCTGTTGCAGAGTATTGCCACGAAGCTGGGATTCCGCTCGTTGTAGATATCGAGGATCTCTGGCCGGAAGCAATGGAGATGGTAATAAAGAACCAGGCTCTCAGAAAGATGATTTTTCCGATATTCAAGAAAGATGCTGAGAGAGTCTATGAGCTCTGTGATGCAGCAATCGGAACTTCTGAAGACTACACGGCGCGTGCTGTGAAGTACAATAATAGAAATATCCCAATGAAGACAGTCTATGTAGGCTGCGATATGGATATCTTTGATAAAGGTGTTGTAAAGCATTCTCCGGAAATTGAGAAGCCAGAGAATGAATTCTGGATAACATATGCAGGTTCCATTGGAAAAAGCTATGATATCGAAACACTTATCCGTTCTTCTGCAAAACTTGTAGAAGAAGGTTATAATGATATAAGGATTAAAATCCTCGGTACTGGACCTAATTACGAGGATATGAGAAAACTTGCATCAGAATTAAATGCAAAAAATGTTGATTTTTTAGGCTACACGAAGTACCCTATTATGGCGGCATATTTGTCGAAGTCTGAAGTTGCACTTAATTCGTTTATTAAAGGTGCGCCTCAGAGTATCGCAAACAAGGTTGGTGACTATCTTGCAGCAGGCTGTGCTGTGCTTAATACTCTTGAAAATGATGTTGCAAAGTCGCTTATCGAAAGTAATAAAGTAGGTATTAATATTGAACCTGAGAATATCGAAGGTTTAAAGAATGCTATACTTTATTTCTATGAGAATAAGGAACTCACAAAGGAGATGGGTGATAATGCCCGCGCGCTTTGTGAAAAGCGTTTTGATAGGAAGACGTCATATTTAGAGATTATAAATATGTGCGAGAGTTTCCTATAAAGAAAGAGAAAGACAGGACAGTGTATGAAAAGACCATACGATATGCTCGATAGCACATTCGAGTGGTGTTTCAAGAATCACCCGAATGCCAGAGCAAAGATGTATCCTATCTATAGAAAGAACCGTGAGCTTGCGTGTTACGGAATCTTTGGAATAGGTACATTCTTGATCTCGATATTCACATATGCTCTGTTAACAGAAAATTTCAGTTGGAATATCTTGGTATCAAATGCCCTTTCGTGGGTATTTGCAACAGCTTTTGCTTTTGTAACAAATAGAAGATATGTATTTGTGTCACATGCAAAAGGTTTAAAAGCTTTTTTACTTCAAGCGTGGAGTTTTTCAGCAGGGAGATTGTTTACTCTAGC
>DAISYI010000095.1:4552-5852 GCA_036825385.1 Lachnospiraceae bacterium
GTATTTAGAAAGCATAAAGAGGTGGTCAAAATTTCAAACCGAAAGGATAGAGATAAGGGTATGATTAGTTTTAATGACGCGAGAGATATCTTGGAGAGCAAGGGGCAGCTCCAGGTCCTTAACTTCTATGATGAATTAAGTGATCTCGACAAAAAGATGCTTTTGAAGCAGGTTTCAGAACTCAATTTCAAGGAAATTGCAGCAGCACAGAATCCAACTACTCAGGAACAGGGAGAGGTTAAACCACTTCCAGCAATGAGTATTGATGAGATTGAGAAGAACAAGGATACATACAAAGAAACAGGATTAAAGAACCTTAAAGAAGGTAAACTTGCATGTGTACTTCTTGCGGGTGGAATGGGAACGAGACTTGGTCTCGATAAACCAAAGGGAGAACTTAACTTTGGTGTGACTCATGAGCATTTCCTCTTCCAGAAATTGGTAGAGAATCTTCTGGAAGTAAAGAAAGAGGCTAACGGGGCTTCTATTCCTCTTTACATCATGACAAGTGAGAAGAATGATCTCGAGACAAAGCAGTTCTTTGAGACTCACAACTACTTTGGATATCCAAAGGAAGATGTAGGCTTCTTCGTTCAGGAGATGGCAGCTGCGGTAGATTATGATGGTAAACTTTACCTTGAATCTAAGGGTAGAATCGCTACTTCTCCAAATGGTAACGGTGGATGGTTCTCATCTATGAAGAAGGCTGGACTCCTCGATGATGCGAAGAGACGTGGAATCGAATGGATTAATATTTTTTCTGTAGATAATCCGCTTCAGAAGATGGCAGATCCTGTATTCCTCGGAGCAACAATCGAATCTGGTTCTGATTCAGGTGCTAAGGTTGTTAGAAAAGCATATCCAGAGGAAAAAATGGGTGTTATGTGCCTTCAGAATAATCAGCCAAGTGTAATCGAGTATTACGAATTAACTGATGAGATGGCAAATCTTAGAGATGATAATGGAATCCTTGTGTATGGATTCGGTGTAATTCTTAACTACGTTTTCAAGCTTGATAAGCTTGAAGAGATTGTAGAAACAATCCTTCCGGTTCATGTAGTAGAGAAGAAGATTCCATATTTGAGGTAATCAGAGAGGAAGAGTTCGCTCCTATCAAGAATCTTCATGGTAAAGATTCGCTTGATACGGCGAGAGAACTTCTTGAGAAGAATGGTTTTGTATTGTAAAAGGGTTTAATATGAACGAGGTTAGATTTTCTATACTAGTGCATGCAATAGATACTGATGTAAGCTACTTCCGTAAAACGTTAGAGTCTATTTCTGCGCTTGAATATATGAAT
>DAISYI010000096.1:0-425 GCA_036825385.1 Lachnospiraceae bacterium
ATGACATTGAGTTAATACTCCTCTTTTTTTCTTAAAAATTTCAAATACATCTCATTAAAGTACGGATAAACCTCCGAGTATTCTTTAGCAAAAGTATTCTTTTTAAAAAATAACTCTATCTCTTGTAATATAATTTCAGCTCTTCTATATTCATGTTCTTTTATATAAATCTTAGCAATTGCAATTACTAATACAATCTCAGTTGTATTAAACAACAACGACGAAAACGACGAAACCATAAACGTTGGTTGCGTCAATAACAACACTTTAAGTATTCGAGGTATATCATCTATACTATAGTTCAAAGAATTAATTACATTAAGCTGTCTATATAATTTTCCTTCATATGAATCCATGAAACCAATTTGTACATTACATATTTTTTTCTTTCCAAAAAAAGAATCTAAAACTTCTTTTTTATATTG
>DAISYI010000096.1:469-5793 GCA_036825385.1 Lachnospiraceae bacterium
AATTATTGTACTATTCTCAATCTTTGATAAATTTGCGCGGCTACACAAGCCTATCGAGAGTTCTCTCTGTGATATCTTCAATGAGTATCGAGTATTTCTAATAATTTCGTTGATATCATATGAACAAATAGTATAACAAACATCATTCTTTTGACATAAATCCAAGAATTTTTTCTCAGATATATGATAGTACCCATTTTCAACCCGACTAAGATATACCGACGAACAAACATCTTGACAAAACTCTTCCTGACTCATTACTTTATCAATTCGTTTTTCCTTTATATAACTTCCAGAACCCTTTATAATCATTATTCCCCCCACTTCTATATTTCGATTTCACAAACCTCATCCAATGGAATCTCTTCTCCGCTTTCCATTATAATTCTTCTTTCATAATCTTGTAATTTTGAGACCTTTCCCTTTACGCTTTTATACTCTCCACCGTCTTTCTTATTATCAGGAACAAAGAAGACTATTTCCCCCTCTATACCTTCTTCAATCATAATCGATAGTTTCTCATTTATTTCAGCAATTTTATCTTCTGTCAGCTCTATTCTTTCAAGTGTAAGTCTCGCAGTTTCATCAATCTCCTGGTCGAATCCTACAAGCGCAGCAAAGGGAGCGAACTGTGCAGCTCGCTTTGCTTTATCACATCTTGGATGCTTTCTAACTCCATCCCATTCAGTAGATAGAATATCACTATACTTTGCCTGAACTGACGGATCCCACATTTCCTTATGCTTTGTGTCCACCGATTTGCTTGTTCCTTTCTATAGTAGTAGCCCCTTCCTGGAGATCTGTCCCCTTAAAGATTGCATTTTTTCCAAAACGCTTCTTCATCTCGATTACAGCTTTCTGAGCTTTCTTCTCTCTTTCAAGCTCGGCATCTTCTGCCTTTCTCTTCCGCTCAAGTTCTTCATAATCAGTAAAGAGGTCAAGCTGTTCGAAAGTTTCTTTATTCTCTACTTTCCTCTCATATACCACGTGATTCGTCGTGAGGTTAAGCTTTCTAACCAGAAGATTCTTATCACATATTTCATCGAAAAGTTTCAGTATCGCTTCACACATCAATCTGCCAGAACTTGTATATCGCTCTAGATTAATACTTCCATGTACAGGCTTCGGGATTTCTCTCCCATAGAAATCTTTCACAATCTCATCATGGTACTTCTTCCTGATTTCTGGATTATGAAGAGATGTAATATCATATGAAATATCGAGCACCAGCTGATCAGTTACGAGATGCTTCTCAACCAAATCTAGTGACGACAGTTCTGCCATCTCCCTTACCACAATCCTAGCTTTATCATAAGTATATGGTTCCATGAGAACCTGTCCATTTGAAAGGCTGTTTGACTTCGGTCTATATGACTGAATATCAGCAATCTGCGCATTCTCAAATCCAAATGCATGATCAATCAGATACTCTGCATTCACTCCGAAGAGTTTAAATAAGTAATCCTCATTCTGAAGTGCACATCTCGCCACGTCTCCCATCGTATACATTCCGTGAGATTCAAGCTTTCTGGCGATCCCCTTTCCTATCCTCCAGAAATCCGTAAGCGGCCTGTGATTCCAAAGAATATTTCTATAACTCTCCACATCAAGTTCAGCGATACGTACACCATCTTCATCTGGTTCCATATGCTTCGCTACGATATCCATCGCAATCTTACATAGGTACATATTCGGAGCAATACCTGCAGTCGCAGTAATTCCCGTCTCAGCAAGGACCTCTCTTATCATCTTAATTGCGAGTTCATGCGCTGTCATATTATAGGTGCGAAGATATGATGAAACATCGAGAAAGACCTCATCGATTGAGTAAACATGCATATCCTCCGGTGCTACATAACGCATATATATGCTGTAAACTTTCGAGCTCACTTCCTCGTATCTCTTCATCCTCGGAACTGCCCTTATGAAATCAAGCTCTATAGACGGATCCGCTTTCACTTCGCTATCTATATAGGACTTTCCGGAAAAATCTTTCCCATTTAATCTGGATAATCGCTCCTGATTTACTTCCTTTACTCTCTGTATTGCCTCAAAGAGTCTGGCTCTACCAGAAATACCATAGGATTTAAGAGATGGTGTGACCGCAAGGCAAATAGTCTTCTCGGTTCTCGAAGTGTCTGCTACAACTAAGTTTGTATTTAGTGGATCAAGTCCTCTGTCATGACACTCTACAGACGCAAAGAAGGACTTTAGGTCGATTGCGATAAACATTTTATCCTCAGCCATACGTCCTCCTTACTAAAACCAAAAATAATCTACGTAAAGATTATAACTCATGTATTCTATTTTGAATAGTATTTTTCGAACAATTGTTCGGGTTTGTGGTATAAAAAAGCACAGTGTAAATACACTGCGCTTTTTCAGAATCATATTTATTATACCAAGCCTACCATTGGCATTACGAAGCAAAGAATACCTGCTACTATAGCAAATGCGATAGCGTAACCAAATGTTCTCTTGAGAACTACGCTTTCCTTACCAGCAAGTCCAGCTGCTGCACATCCGATAGCGATTCCCTGTGGAGAAATCATCTTTCCGATACCAGCGCCTACAGCATTTGCTGCTGCAAGCCATGCAGGGTCTGAACCGATTGCTTTTGCTGTTTCAACCTGAAGCTGTCCGAAGAGAACCTGTGTAGATGTACCTGAACCAGTTACAAATCCACCAAGTGTTCCGATAAGTGGTGTAATAAGTGGATAGAACTTTCCAGTTACTGCAACGAGAAGTGCTGCGATAGCTGAAATCATTCCGCTGTAGCCCATCATCTTAGCAAGTGCGAGAACTGAACAGATTGTTACGATTGTCTTCCAGTTATCTACAAGAGTCTTGAAGTAAATCTTTACGATTGTCTTAAGAGATGCTCCCTGAATAAGTCCACCGATGAGACCAGCAATCATGATAAGCACACCAGGTGTGTTTACCCAAGCAAAACTAAGGGTTCCAGGATTTTTCCCAGAATAAACTGATACCTTGCTTGCAATAGCCGCAAGAGGATCATGAATAGCAGGAACCAAGCTTGATGTAAGGAGAAGAATCACAAAGATAAGAATGAATGGGCACCATGCAATGAGTGCTTCCTTAAATGTGAGATTTACCTTCTCGATACCTGAAACAAGGTAATCTTCAGGAGTTTCTTTGTTGCTCTTAAGTGATACGATTACGAGTACGATCATACATACGATAGAACCGATGATATCACCAAGTTCTGGTCCGATGAATTTCGCAGCTGCGAACTGTGGCACAACAAATGAAAGTGCTGCAAGTGTTGTGAATCCCCACATACCGCTGAGTGCGTTTTTCTTTCCTTCTCCCTTGCCTACGAGAGCAACGAGAACGAATGGAGATACGAATGTGATGACTGCCTGAAGAAAAGCTGTATTACCAGAAAGGACTACTGGATCGATTCCTGTAATTCCTGAAAGGGTAACAAGAGGTACTCCTACGCTTCCGAAGGCCGTAGGTGTAGAGTTTACTACGAGAAGTCCGATTACTGTTGTAAACGGTTCATATCCCATAGCAATGAGGATTGATGCAGGAATAGCTACAGCCGTACCAAATCCAGCCATACCTTCCATAAAGCATCCGAAGCCCCATCCAATGATAAGCGCGAGAACTCTCTTATCTGTAGATACACCTGAAAGCATAGCCTTGATTTTGTCCATAGCCTTTGTCTCAAGTGTGAGGTTATATACAAACAGTGCCGCAACAATTACGAGACAAATAGGCCAAAGTGCATTAAGCGCACCTTCAAGTGAAGCTGTAAGTGCTTCTGTCACTTTCATATTAAATGCTAAGATAGCGACAAGTGCTTTCACTACTGCTGAAAGAAAGCATGCCTTGAATCCTGGCATCTTAAATACTGTAAGTGCTACAACTAGAAATAGAATAGGCAAAACTGCCAAACAAAAATTAAGTATCATATCGTTTTTCCTTTGTCTTGAAATTCACAATAACAGTTTAAAAGTATATTACTTTTATAACACGTTGTCATTGGTAGAATCTCTAAAAAGATAATAAAAAGATTGGGATGTTTGGTAGGAATAATACAAAAACATCTTTTCACGCCAATGAATCCAGCTTATCTCAACAATCATCCTTCAAATCTAATAGCCTCGGCAGACTCTCTTGGTTTTATTTCCTTTCAAATCAAAAAATACACCAATATTTCATCAGATATAAGCAAGTTAGATTCCTCACCTCTTCCAACTTGCTTATAAAATTGAATTACAATGCAAAAGATACAGTTTCCACACCAATTTACCGATGACACAATCTTTTCTATAAAAGAATTGTTGAATTTTTAGTCCTTGATTTCCCATTTCACACCACACTTCCCGTTTAACTTTATATCCGCTTTACAAACCGTTTATATTCTTCATAAACATAAACGGATATTTTATAGTATTTCACTTTTTCTTTATACTATTTCTCTTCAAAAAGTATAAAATCATATCCACGCACAAAAAAGTGCTGCAACTTATTTAACCAAATGTCCATAAAAAGCTGCAACTTTTCACCGAAATACACATAATCAATAAACATTCAACCAAAAACGGAGGAGCATTATGAATGAATTCAACAATCAATTATCAGAAAGACTAAACTACCTAAAGTCGCTCAGATCAGAACTCAGCAGACACCACCTTAAAGACCCACACGCACATCTCAGGACCAAGACTACCAACAACCACCCCTATTACTACTCTGTAGCCAAAGGCCAAAACGGAGATGAGGTTATCAAGTATCTCAACAAAAGTTGTTTATCCATAGCAAGAAAGTTAGCTCAATACGATTACGAAGAGAAAATAAAAGAATTACTAGATCTAGAAATCAAAGCTCTACAAAAACTTCAAAAAGTAAGCGGATCAACTGAAGACTATTACGACAATCTAAACTACGCTAGAAAAGAACTGATAAAGCCAATAATACAAACGGACAAAAATTTCGTAGAAGAATGGGAAGCCGAAGAATATTCTTCAGGACCTTCCTATGACAATTCTTCTCGTGATTTCCGTACCGAGAAAGGTGAATTAGTCCGTTCAAAATCCGAACTAATCATTGCGAACAAGCTAAACTCCTATAACGTACCTTATAAATATGAAAAACCAATTCGAATCAAAGGAATCACTTACTATCCTGATTTTACAGTTCTAAACAAAAGAACTAGAAAGGAATACATCTGGGAGCACTTCGGCATGCTCGATAACCTCGACTACATCGAGCACAACCTACGCAAATATGATGCCCTCATCAATTGCGGTTTTGTTTTAGGAAAAAACTTAATAATCTCACATGAATCTTCG
>DAISYI010000097.1:0-5718 GCA_036825385.1 Lachnospiraceae bacterium
TTGTAGACTCAGCCATAAGTGAGTAGAACCAACCTCTAGTCTGGTCAACAGCCTCAGAAATGAACTTGGCTGGGAACTGCTGTTCAAACTTCTCCTTGTTCTCAAATGGATAATGATGCTGAGCATATGGCATAGCACCTGAGTCAAACCAGCAGTCGAGTACTTCTGGAACTCTTCTCATCGTCTTACCACAGTGAGGACATGTGTATGTAAACTCGTCGATATATGGTCTGTGAAGTTCAACTGTAAGTGCATCATCGCGACCAGTTTTTTCCTTAAGTTCTGCACGTGAGCCGATTACTTCCTGATGTCCGCAGTCATCACATTCCCATACGTTAAGTGGTGTACCCCAATAACGGTTTCTTGAAACACCCCAGTCCTGAACGTTCTCAAGCCAGTTTCCGAAACGTCCAGCACCGATAGATTCCGGAATCCAGTTTACTGTGTTGTTATTCTTGATAAGATCCTCTTTTACTTCTGTCATCTTAATGAACCATGATGAACGTGCGTAGTAAATAAGAGGTGTATCACATCTCCAGCAATGTGGATACTCATGCTCAAACTTAGGTGCATCGAAGAGGAGCTTTCTAGCTGAAAGATCCTTAAGTACTTCTGGGTCAGCTTTCTTTACGAAGAGACCAGCGAATGGTGTTTCTTCTGAAAGTTCACCCTTCTCTGTTACGAACTGAACTACAGGAAGGTTGTACTTCTTTCCTACTCTATTATCATCCTCACCGAACGCAGGAGCGATATGAACGATACCAGTACCATCTGACATAGTTACATAATCATCTGCTACTACGAAGTGAGCTTTTCTTCTCTGCTTCTCAGCTTCCTTAGCTGTGCACTCGTAAAGTGCCTCGTACTCTTTACCTTCGAGGTCGATACCCTTATATGTTTCAAGTACTTCGTATGCTTTCTCGTCTTCCTCAGTCTTGAGCTGTCCGAGAACCTTATCAGCAAGTGCTTCAGCCATATAGTATGTAAGACCATCACAAGCCTTTGCTTTGATGTATGTGTCACTTGGGTTTACACAAAGCGCAACGTTTGAAGGAAGTGTCCATGGAGTTGTTGTCCAAGCGAGAAGGTAAGCATCCTCACCCTTAACTTTGAAACGTACAACTGCTGATTTCTCCTTAACAGTCTTGTAACCCTGAGCTACTTCCTGTGCTGAAAGAGGTGTTCCACATCTAGGGCAGTAAGGAACTACCTTGTGTCCTTTATAAAGGAGGTTCTTGTCCCAAATCTGCTTAAGTCCCCACCACTCTGACTCGATGAAGTTATCATCGTATGTGATATATGGGTTCTCCATGTCAGCCCAGAAGCCTACCATGTCGGAAAAATCTTCCCACATACCCTTGTATTTCCATACAGACTCTCTACATTTTTTGATGAAAGGTTCCATACCGTATTCTTCAATCTGTTCCTTACCATCAAGTCCGAGAATCTTCTCTACTTCAAGTTCAACTGGAAGTCCGTGTGTATCCCAACCAGCCTTACGTGGTACGTAATGTCCCTTCATAGTCTGGTATCTAGGAATCATATCTTTGATAACACGAGTAAGTACGTGTCCGATATGTGGCTTACCATTCGCTGTAGGTGGTCCATCATAGAAAGTATATGTCTCACATTTCTTTCTAGAATCCATACTCTTTTCAAAAGTACCGTGTTCTTTCCAGAACTCGATTACTTCTTTCTCACGGTCCACAAAGTTCATATCTGTGGATACTTTTTTATACATAAAAAACCTCCTAGTGTTTTTAAAATCTTTCAAGTTTCAAGTATATCATTTTTCAGCCTATAAAGGTACCGACATATTGAATATTATGCCGATTATTGCAGAAAAAATAATGAAAATGATCGGATGAAGTTTTTTCGTAAACGGAATGTAACGAGAAGTAACAAAAACAACCGCTGCGAGAATGAAACTTCTGTAATCTATTACAGCTTTTTCAAAGTGATAAATATTATCAATTTTGAAGAAGGAGAATAAAATAATCGAGAACCCTGCTGATGTAATCATTGCAATTGAAGCGGCACGAAGGCCATAAATCGCAGCGTTCACATATTTATTATCTCTGAATTTGTCTAGTGCTCTTGCCACAAGCATAATAATTATTACAGACGGAAGCACTAGAGCGAATGTCGAAATAAATCCTCCGAGAATTCCACCCCAGAGGCCGAAGTGTCTAGTTCCGACTTCATATCCGACATAAGTCGCCATGTTTACACCCATAGGACCAGGTGTACTTTCAGAAACTGCAATCATATCTGCAAGCTCACCTGAAGTATACCAGTGAGTAGTATGCGCAATATCCTGAAGGAATGGTACTGTCGCCATTCCACCGCCGACAGCAAAAAGCCCAGCTTTAAAGAACTCAAAGAAAAGTCTGAGGTATACCATCATTTCTCTACCTCACTTTCTTTCTTCATACCCTTAATAATGAGTCCAGCTATTGCAGCGAGAACCACCATGAGAACTGGTGATGCATTGAAGAAAATCGATGCCGCTAAAATTAGTATATACATGGCAAGTGTAATCCAATCTACAATTGCACTCTTCCACATCTTTATTACTGCGTTAAAAATCAAAACGCATACGCAAATTCTCACACCAGCGAGCGCATTCTGCACCCAGAGTAGATGAGAAAAGTTTTTTACGAGCGAAGCAACGAAGAGAATAATCAAAAATGATGGGCTTACAACTCCCGCTGTTGCAGCGATAGCTCCCGGAAGAGCTCTAAGCTTTCTTCCAACAAAAGTCGCCGTATTTACAGCAATTACACCAGGTGTGCACTGTCCAAGTGCGAAATAGTCTATGACTTCTTCCTGCGTAACCCAATTCTCTTTTTCTACGATTTCTCTCTCTATGATTGGAAGCATTGCATATCCGCCTCCAAAGGTCATAGCGCCTATTCTAAAAAACGCTCTATAGAGTTTCCATAAAGATATTTTATTCTCGGAATTTGTATTCATCACAAAATCTTTGTTTCCTATAAATATCACTCCTTAAAAATCACTGTTCAAAACTATACACCAACAGCGCAAAAAACGCAAACTTAGTTGCAAATCTTTCAAGTATATGTTGAATTATTTTAATTTCACTTATCTTCACTCGAAATCCTCATTAAATCTTAAGGAATCTTAAGAAAAAATCTTTAAATCATAATTAAGTTTTTATGGCAGTTGGAGTAAAATATTTAATATTAGAAGGGAGTATGATTATGACTAAAAAACGTGTAGCATTTATAGTTTCCATGGTCGTTGCCGCTGGCTGTATCGGTTTCGGTGCATATAGCATGCACAAGAAATCCGCAAGTGATAAATCTGCCACAATCGACGATTATGGAGAAGACAACGGGGAAGTAAACCTGATTTGTTCAGGAATAATTGAACCCGAGCAAACTTACAACATCAACCTCGACTCAGAACGAACAGTAGATTCTATCGAAATCAAAGTAGGCGATCATGTCACAGCCGGACAGACTCTGTTTACCTATCAGAGCAAAGACTATTCGCTGCAAATCAAGCAGGCAAATCTCGAGATTGAAAATCTCAACGATTCCATCAACAGCTACAAATCTCAAATTGAAGATTTGAAGAAAGAGAAAGCAAACGCTTCAGCTGAAATGGCGCTCTCCTATGATTCACAGATTCAGGATTTAAACCAGCAGATGAAGCAGGCCAACCTCGAAATTCAGACGAAGAAGGCTGAAGTAGATTCTCTGAACAAGAAAGTAAACTCATCAAAGGTAATCTCACCTATCGATGGTATTGTTTCTAGTGTAAACGCAAACGCTCAGGGAAGCGGTCCTTTCATCACGCTTCTTTCAAGCGGAACATTCCGTGTGAAGACAAATATCGACGAAATGAACGTGGGTAACGTCAAAGAAGGTATGACAGTTACTATCAAGACTCGTACAGGAAAGAAGAAGTACACGGGAAAAATCTCAAAAGTTGAAACTAATAATCCATCTTCCGAGAACAATTCTCCTGACGAAACTGCTGATAACCAGAATACACCTCAGGGAGCATCTAAGTACTACTTCTACGTATCAGTCGACAATCCTGAAGGTCTCATCGTAGGACAGCACGTATACGTCGAACCTGACTTAAACTCTGCACCAGAAGCGGAGGAAGAAGAATGATAGAACTAAAGGATATTACGAAGGCTTATCAGATTGATACTGAGCCCATAGAGATTCTTCACAACATCTCTCTAAGAGTTGAAAACGGGGAGTATATCTCAATCATGGGTCCATCTGGTTCCGGTAAGTCTACTCTAATGAATATAATCGGATGTCTAGACACACCAACTAGTGGAAGCTACCACCTCGACGGACTTAACATTCTAGATCAGAATGATAATGAACTAGCAGAAATTAGAGCTTCCAAAATCGGTTTTGTCTTCCAGAATTTCGAGCTTCTTCCAAGAGAGACTGCTCTATCAAATGTAATGCTTCCGCTCTCCTATACAAAGACTCCTAGAGGTGAGAGAAAGCAAATTGCTGAGGATGCGCTCCGCCGAGTGGGTCTCGGAGACAGGTTGAATCATCTTCCAACACAGCTATCTGGTGGTCAGAAACAGCGTGTTGCCATTGCGAGAGCACTTATCAATAAGCCTTCAATCTTACTAGCCGATGAACCGACAGGTGCACTCGATCAGAAGTCTGGCAAGGAGATTATGAAGCTTTTTACAGAGCTCCATGAAAGCGGTATCACAATCATCATGATTACTCATGATCAGAATGTCGCTTCATACGCCGACAAAATCATTCGAATTGTAGACGGCAAAATCTACGATGGAGATAGCGAGGTGATTTCATGAAGAAAAAGAATCATAAGAAACGCACCATCATTATTTCAATAATCGCTGTTATAGTAGTCTTGCTCGGCTTATCCATCTATAAAGCCAAGGTAAACCATTCGAAAGCTTTCGTAAGAAAAGTCAGCGATGTTTCTTATGGCATGAATGATATGGGAGGAGAACTAGAAGCCCAGATTACTGATGACAACGCTGAAATCTTCATGGCATCCAACGATAAAACAATTGAGAAAGTATATGTAAAACCTGGAGATACAGTAACACCTGGAACAGTGCTTTTTTCCTATAGCGTAACAGATTTGAAGAACGAGCTCAGTGCAAAAACAGAACTCAAAACAGCTTCTGAAGCTCGTCTCGAGACATATACAGCTACTGGAGTATTACAAATCACTCCCTATCGTCAAAGAAGAGCAATCTAATAATGACGACGAAGACGAGTTTGATCCTGACCAGAGCTTCGACGAGAGCAAAGACAATTTACCTAAGGGTGTAACAGAATCAGAGAAAAAGGACCTCATCAAAGAGGCGACATCTAATATAAACGAACTCAAAAGCACTCTAAACACTATGAAGGTTGAACTCGAGTCTCTCAACCAGAAGATTCAGGACTGTAATGTTATATCTCTGGTAAATGGAGTTGTAAAAACAGTTGGTGACCCATCCAAAGTCTCTAACGACGGAACTCCATTCCTCACAATCGGTTCATCTTCTGGTATGGTTGTAAAAACTTACGTAGATGAGTACAAGAAGGAAAGCCTAAAAGTCGGCGATACACTCACTGTCATGAACTATATGTCAGGAGGCTCTACTACTGCTAAAGTTTCAATGATTTCTGATTATCCAGCTACAGACTATCAGAACTACGATACGAAGAAGAACGCTTCTTACTATGA
>DAISYI010000098.1:0-5616 GCA_036825385.1 Lachnospiraceae bacterium
AATGGAGAAGAATGGTTTCGTGACGTCGTTTGATAGAATCGCTGAGAATGGAAAGAAGCGAACATATTATCAGATTACGCCGATGGGAAGTTCGTATTACACCTCGAAGTGCCAGGAATGGAATTTGACAAGGAACGTAATTGAGCTATTTATAGGAACGCCAGATTAAACATTGGAATGTAAGTGAAAATTATACTTTAGGAGAAAAGATATGTATAATCTTAGAAATTATCTCGACATACTGTTTGCAGAGCTTCCATATACTCCAGAGACTGCGCGAGCAAAACAGCAGCTCTACGAAATGATGGAAGATAAGTACAATGATTTAATTCTTTCGGGAATGACATCTGAAGAAGCTGAAAGAGCAGTGAAGGATGAGTTTGGAAATCTCGATGAAGTTGCTGAGTCACTCGGATTGTCCGATGTGCTTAAGAAGAAAAAGAAGTTTTCTTTCGGTGGTAACACTCAGAACTATACTGGTGCGTATTCATCTATGCAGTCTGCTTCACATACAACTTCTGGAACTCGTAATTACTTTGAAGAGAATCCGATTCCAGAAAAAGGCTTTTCGAAAAATCCTGAACCACATGTACTTCGGACTGTACTACTTGTGATTGGTGGCTTTTTCCTATTCGTATGTCTGCTTCTCGGAATTGCATTTATCGCACTTAAGGCGATGGTTTCGAGGACAGGACTTGATCTCGGATTTAAGATGCTCGGGAACAGCCCAAGGTTTACATTGTCAATGAATGGAAATGAGGTCGTGATGGACGCAAGCCTTTCTGACATCATTCACATAATTGATTCAAAAGGTGATTCATTTGAGTTGTTTGAAGATGAAGATAGCGACGACTCCGAGCGACACAATCTCCCGATTTCAGAATTCGATTCTGTGGAAATCGACACTACTGTTGGAGATGTAGAAATTAGAAATGACATCTCAGATGAAGTTTATTCTACAGGGTTTAAGGACGGCGTTGTTAAAGCCACTATCGACAATGGCGTTTTGAAGATTACAAATAATTATAAGGCACGTTTTAAAGAGGACACAAAGAACAAGAAAATTGTTATCGTCACATCACATGACCTTAAAAATGTTACGATTAAAACAAATATGGGTGATGTCCGTATTAATCGTATCGCCGGAAAAAGCTTGAAGCTAGACACTGACATGGGAGACATCGAACTTAATGATTCGATTTTCGATAAGCTTGATTTGAACACATCGATGGGTGACATTGATATTGAGGCTAAGACTTTCTTCGACAAACACAGCCTCGACTTGAGTACTAGCCTAGGTGATATAGAAGTTTTTGGTAAGGATAAAGGGGAAAGCTACAAAAAAGACGGTGTTGAAGGAAAAAGAATCAAAGCTAGAACCTCTATGGGAGATATAGAAATATCCAGATAGTGCTTGCTGAAATCAAAAAAGAATAAAAACAACCTAATTTTTGCTTTTCATTACAAAATTAGGTTGTTTTTTTCTTTTTATAATTAAGTAAATTCTCTTGAATAACTATTCACCCATAGAGTACAATACTTAATGGTTTTTTATATTAAAAAGGGGTGGGGATTATGAATAACTTACGTGAAAAACAAAAATTACTTAAAGAACTAAATCGCGGTAAAGGGAAATATTATCTACTTATATTATTTGTCATACTGACATTTATTTACATCGTAGATGAAATATCGTCAAATATTAATACCACGTTACAACCGTATGTAATTCTAGATTTGTTTAGGGTGCCAGGTGCAGATGTCAATTCAAAAGAATACGCAAGCGCACTGGGTAAGTTCACTGTCATCACTATGTTTAGCTATGTGATGATGCTGATTGCACCATTTTACAAAGCACTTGCAGATAGGTTTGGACGTAGGCTTTTTCTAATTCTAAACACTACTCTAATGAGCGTCGGAATGTTGATATGCATGATTGCACCGCATTACATCGTGTACATCATCGGTGCGCTCGTAATCACATTTGTAAAATCAAATGATATGCAGGTAATGTATATCATCGAAACTGCGCCGAAAGAACACCGCGCGAAGATTTGCAACACGACGAAAGCCATTGCGCTCGTCAGCGTATCGCTAATCGGCGTCTTCAAAATGATGTTCTTCAGAAGTAGCGACATCACAACGTGGCGAATGGTGTTTTTGATACCTGTAATTATCGGCCTCGTAGTGTCTGTGATTGCAATACCGTTTATCCGTGAGACACCGGTTTTCATCGAGAAACGTCTGTCTGCCCTCGGGGAAAAAACAGAACAGCGTGACACTGGATCAAAGACCATAGGTGATTCACTTGAAAAACCATCAGAGACAAACGGTGGTGTAGGAAAGGCTTTCAAGCTTATTTTTTCAGATAAACAGCTTAGAAATATCATGATAGCGAGTGTGGCTTTTGCACTGGTTACGGGAATTACGAGTTACTATATGACTGTGCTCGAGGCCTCGAGACAGACTGGTGTAATCACGGAAGGCGTACTCAATTTGATACTAGTGATTTTTCCGTTCGTAAACGGAATCTTCACTATGATATGCGGATTTATAAGTGATAGCGCGGGAAGAAAGAAGGCGTGCTTTATTTTCTCGGCGATAGCTGGGGTTGGTCTCGTTATGTTTGTGCTCGGAGCATATTTCGGAGCTCCTTCCTATATAATTGGAATCGGTTATGGCATGTTTATCGGAACGCTGTGGTCGATTACGGACACACTTGTTCTCGTAATGCCGGCTGAGTCGACGCCTACAAATATGCGTGCGTCAGTTATGGGCGTTATGAGCCTGCTGCTTTCTGCGGGAATGGCTATCTCGATTATTCTGTTTGCGCTTGGCGTAAATATAGTTGGTTCGAAACATATCGGAATGCTTTCAATTGCGATTTGTATTCCGCTTATGATATTGTCTTGCATCTTACTTTCAAAGGTTGAAGAAACGAAAGGAAATGATCTGGACGAAATATAATTTTAAGGAAGAGGAAAAAGGAAAAAGGAAATGGAAAAGATTAGACACTTGTATTATGACAACAGAGTATTTAGATTGTTTTTGAAGATACTCATCATTACTCTATCGAGCGTGGTTTACGGAATAGGTGTAGCCTGCTTCATCGATTGTAATGATATGGCGACTGGAGGACTGATTGGTGTATCAATCATTCTGAATAGATGGATTAATTTCACAACAGGTAACTGGTATCTCATTCTAAATATTCCTATAGTAATATATGGTTTTTGGAAGTTTGGACCTAGAATGATGCTTTCTACATTTTATTGCATCCTTCTAACTACATTTTTTACAGATCAGGCGAAGCTTATTATCGGACCTATCACACATGATCCTTGGCTTGGTTCACTTGTGGGTGGCGCTATCGTCGGTGCTTCGATGGGATATATTTTCAAGGTTGGATCTACAACAGGTGGAGTAGATATCATCAGTAAAGCACTTAGACTTAAGTATCAGCATATCAAGACTGGGGTGCTGTTCGGTTTCATGGATGTTTCTATTGTTTTGGTTTCAGCAGTAGTATTCAAGAACTCTGAAGCAGTACTTTACGGTGCGATTTCAGCGATTGTAACATCGCTTGTTTTTGATCTCGTTCTCTATGGAAGAGATGGGGCAAAACTTTTATTTATTATTAGTGATCATGACGAAGCTATAACAGATAGGCTTTTGAAGGACCTCGATGTCGGAGTTACAAAATTAGATGGACATGGGGCTTTTTCAAAAAAGGAAAAATCTGTTATTATGGTAGTAGTAAAGAAAAATAATGTTCCGGCTGCGGAAGGAATTATCCGTGAAGAGGATCCGGATTCATTTACAATTATTTCAGATGCAACAGAAATTTATGGTTTAGGTTACAAGAGTATTTTTGCTGAGAAGCTCTAAGCAATCGAAGATGACGCCTGGGGTTATTATGGGGGATGTCGCTTCGGTATGAGCTAATCGCTAGAATGAAGGGGCGCCTATGACTAAAGTAGATAAGAGTTTACCACTTGGTGAGTTGCAAGAACGATACCAAAGAGGAATCCTGCGACTCAGTTTCATGATTGCGATTGGAGTAATCGTGTTTGAGTTGCTTCTATTTGCAATGAAGTACGAACTGAACATTTTGGTTCCAGATGTCAATGCAGATGTCTATGTTAGATTCTATTTGTTGAGGCCTGTAATAGCGATGGTTGTGTTGGCGTCATTTAATGGAGCGTTCTTCTCATTGAGCAAGAAAGGAACATTGTTACATGATTCAATAGCACTTTCTTTCTTGAGTGAGATTCTGACAGTTATCGTTGCTATACACTATAGATATCCTGTAGTGTATGGTATCATGGCTTTTCCTATTATGATGAGCTGTGTATATGCAAGCGAGAGAATTCTAGAAAGAGTATTCCTGGTTGAAATCATCGGACTTATTCTCGATGTGGCTTATATCAGTTATGCGACTGACTTCTTGAGTCGTCCTAAGTATTTCCATCTTTCGATGGCACTCGTATTTATTATCAGTCTTATATCACTTCTATATGTAAGACATGGAATACAGTTTGAGAAGTATAAGCTTAATAAGATTACAAATGAATTGGAGAAGAATCGTACACTTGAGACTGAGAATCGAGAACTTGTTCATGATTCGAAGATTGATGGTTTGTCGAAACTTCCTAATTATAAGTTCCTCGTAGAAACAGCAGAGGAATGGATAAAGAAGAGAAATGGTATCTGTTTCGTAATGATAGATATCGATGACTTCAAGAAAGTAAATGATACGATGGGACATGAATTCGGTAACGTCGTAATCTTCGTTCTTTCTAGAATGCTCGAGAAGAAATCAGGCGATAGTGTATTCGTAGCCAGATATGGCGGAGAGGAATTCGGAATTCTTCTTTCTGATAGTAATCCGGAAGAGGCTACACGAATTGCTGACAAGCTTCGTCAGGAATTTGCAAACAGAAAGTATCGAGAGACATCAAAACAGAATACTTTCAGTGGTGGTGTGGCTGCTTATGAAGAAGGAATGACTGTTACAGATCTCTTCCAAAAAGCTGATGAAAAACTCTATGTGGCCAAGTCAAATGGTAAAAATCAGATAGTTTCATAAAAAATAAACCTTGAAAACTCCCGATTTTTCGGGAGTTTTTTGTGTTATTCAGAAAATTTGAAATTTTTTTTGCGAAAAATGTTAAGTTATATTGAAACTGTTCGATATAGTAGTTGTAAGGATGATCTTCCCAAAGGGAATTGAGAAGATGTGACGCGCAATGGACTGCGATAATATTAATTCTTTTTTTGTTCTTTTTGGTTAGATCAGGGAGGAAAAAATTATGGCAATGGTAGTACAGCATAATATGCAGGCTATGAACTCAAATCGAGTTCTCGGAACAACAACTACAGCACAGGGTAAAATCACTGAGAAACTCTCCTCAGGCTACAAGATCAACAGAGCAGCTGATGATGCAGCCGGACTTACAATCAGTGAGAAGATGAGAAAACAGATCAGAGGTCTCAATCGAGCTTCTACAAACGCTCAGGACGGTGTATCTGCCGTACAGACAGCTGAAGGTGCTCTTACAGAAGTTCACTCAATGCTCCAGCGTATGGAAGAACTTGCAACTCAGGCAGCTAACG
>DAISYI010000099.1:0-1556 GCA_036825385.1 Lachnospiraceae bacterium
AATATGATGGTTATTTAGATAATGCCAAAAGCTTTTTAATGGTACCAGATTATCTTCATTATCTGCTGACAGGCGTTAAATCAAATGAGTATACCAATTGTTCTACAACCCAGCTCCTTAATCCTGATACAAAAGAGTGGGACTATGAGCTTATTGAGATGCTTGGTTTCAATAAGGATTTATTTGGTGAGATTAAGCAGCCAGGCACATGCATTGGCAGATTTTCAGATGCAGTTAAGGCAGAAGTGGGATTTGACTGCAAAGTTGTACTTCCACCTACTCACGACACTGCTTCAGCTGTATTTGCAGTTCCTAACACATCAGACAATGTACTTTATATTTCATCAGGTACATGGTCACTTCTTGGCAGTGAAAATAAGCAAGCAATCTGTACCAAAGAGGCTATGGAAGCTAACTTTACCAACGAAGGTGGATATGATGGTAGATTCCGTTTCCTTAAAAACATCATGGGACTTTGGATGATTCAGTCTGTTAGAAATGAGCTGATTGCAGCAGGCCAGGAGTATTCGTTTGCTGAACTTTGTGAAATGGTAGAGGCAGCAGACATAGATTCTATAGTGGATGCTAATGATGAGTGCTTTCTTGCTCCAGATTCTATGATTGAAGCAGTAAAGGATTACTGTAGAAATCATGGCCAGGATGAACCTCAAACACCGGGAGAGCTTGCAAAGGTAATTTATCAATCTCTTGCAATCTGTTATAGAAAGGCTTGCGAAGAGGTTGAGTCTATCACAGGTAAGCACTTTGATACTATCAATGTAGTTGGTGGTGGCTCAAAAGCTGGATATTTGAATAAACTCACAGCAGAAACCACGGGTAAAAGGGTAATAGCTGGCCCATCAGAGGCAACAGCCCTTGGCAACATCGGTGCCCAGATGGTTGAGGCAGGCGAAGTAGCAGAGCTGAAGGAGTTTAGAAATATATTAATGTCTGCTATTTAGTCAGTCTTTATTTAAAACTGTTCTTTCGATATCTTGTGGTTGTGAATGGCCCAGTTTACAATTGCTAAAATCCAAGCGACTAAGAGTATTGCACTGCACCAGAGGACGCTTGCAATCGGTGGTTGCTCATATACATATAAGAATGGATATGGTCCGTGAAGTACGCGAAGGATATTTAAAACCACGGTAACAGCCGCGTACAATACCGTTGGGATGACAGCTATAAAAGTGCTTGTGAAGCGAAGTCGCTCATTCTTTTCATAGAATCCAAAGGATAGGATAGAGAGCAACGGGCAGGCAACATGGTAGAAGAAATTGGCTCCTACAAACAAGATTTGGATATACCCTTGCAATAGATTATCGAACATTGGTGGGAGTACGGTTACGGCGATTAGAAATGTGACTGCTACCATGGAAGTTGCCATATATCGGAGCATAATAACCCAATGTGGGAGTTCGACAGCGCCAAGAGCAGTAACATTTCTAAGGGTTTCATATTCATTTTTTCTACGTTCTGCCTTGAAACTCTCTGTCATATATAAAATGGCTGTAATCATGCAGAATATGTTGCTGAGCTGTGTGTAGAAGCAGAAG
>DAISYI010000099.1:1566-5256 GCA_036825385.1 Lachnospiraceae bacterium
GTGATGATACTTATTATAAGGCCGATAAGACCGAGCGTTGCTAAGATACAGTTCAAAAAGAAAGCGGGATGCTTTATAAAGGATCGGGATGTTTTTTTATTCATAGTGTTCTCCTTTTTGTCTTGACTCAAATGTTCCGTACATATGATTATAGGAACTTTAACATGAATCAGGCAATGTATATTCTGGTAATTTTATACAAAATTTGCAAGCCGTTTTTGGGCAAATGCACATTTTGGTGCTTTTTTGATAAAAATTGGCGGAATATTGTTGACACCAAAAACGTAGAGTGTTAAATTAAACGAGTCTTGAGCGAGAGCTCGAGATCAGTATGTAACTTTCAGTAGGCATTAACTGTACATATTAACGCTTTTAGGAGTTTTTATGTTCGTTAAGTGTCTACTTTTTTTATGCTTCAAAATGTGGACGCTAAGTCATGAAATCTCCGGGGCAAAAACAGTCAAAGGAGAAAGTCTATGAAAGACAAAATTTTTAGCGTCCTTCAGAGAGTAGGACGAAGCTTCATGCTTCCAATCGCAATCCTGCCAGTAGCTGGTTTGCTTCTTGGAATCGGTGGATCATTCACAAACGAAACAATGTTAGAGGCATATCACCTCACAGGTGTTATGGGTAAGGGAACTGTATTAAACGCTCTCTTACAGGTAATGAACGATGCTGGTAACATCGTTTTCGGTAACTTGCCAATTATTTTCGCGATGGGTGTTGCAATTGGTATGGCTAATAAGGAAAAGGAAGTTGCAGCTCTTGCAGCAGCAATCTCATTCTTTATTATGCATGCTTCTATCAGCGCTATGATCACTATCAACGGTGGTGCTGAAGCAATGCTTAATGGTGCAACAACTTCTGTATGTGGTATCACTTCCCTTCAGATGGGTGTATTCGGTGGTATCATCGTAGGTCTTGGTGTTGCAGCACTTCATAACAAGTATTACAAGATTGAATTACCTCAGGTAGTTTCTTTCTTCGGTGGTACTCGTTTCGTGCCAATCATTTCCGCACTTGTTTACACATTTGTTGGTATCGCAATGTTCTTCGTATGGCCAGTAGTACAGAAGGGTATCTACGCTGTAGGTGATGTCGTTATCGCTTCTGGTTACTTCGGAACATGGGTATATGGTTTAATGGAAAGATTACTGATCCCATTCGGTCTTCATCACGTATTCTATTTACCATTCTGGCAGACAGCCGTTGGTGGTACAATGGAAGTTAACGGACAGTTGATCGAAGGTGCTCAGAACATCTTCTTCGCTCAGTTAGCTGATCCTTCTGCACCTAAGTTTGCAGTAGAAGCTACTCGTTTTATGTCAGGAAAGTTCCCACTTATGATCTTTGGTCTTCCTGGAGCAGCACTTGCTATGTATAGATGTGCTCGTCCAGAAAAGAGAAAGGTTGTTGGAGGTCTTCTTCTTTCCGCAGCACTTACATCAATGCTTACAGGTATCACAGAACCAATCGAGTTCACATTCTTATTTGTAGCTCCAGCTCTGTACGGTATCCACTGCGTATTCGCAGGTGCAGCTTACATGCTTATGCACATCTGCAAAGTTGGTGTAGGTATGACATTCTCTGGTGGTATCATTGATATGGTTCTCTTCGGTATTCTTCCTGGACAGGCTAGAACAAACTGGATCTGGATCGTAATCGTTGGTATTGGTTACTTCGTTGTTTACTACTTCTTATTCACATTCTTAATTAAGAAGTTCGACCTCAAGACACCTGGTCGTGAAGATGACGATGAAGAAACAAAGCTTTACACAAAGGCTGATTACCTTGCTAAGGGTGCTAAGACTGAAGATGCTACTTCTGACATGATCATGCGTGGTCTTGGTGGAAAGAAGAACATCACAACAGTTGACTGCTGCGCAACAAGACTTCGTTGTACAGTAGAAGATCCTTCTTTAGTTCGTGAAGGTTTACTTAAGGCATCTGGTGCATCTGGTGTTATCCATAAGGGTAATGGTGTACAGGTTATTTACGGACCACACGTAACAACAATCAAGTCAAATCTTGAAGATTATCTTGAAACTGCACCAAATACATTGTATTCTGGTGAAGACGTAGAAACAGCATCTGCTGATTCTGCAGATTCTAAAAAAAAAGTAAGTAAGAAGTTCACTATCTATAGCCCAATGTCTGGTATGGCTGGCGACATCTCAGAAGCAGATGATGAAGCATTCGCTGGTAAGATGATGGGTGATGGTGCTATCGTTACTCCAGACAAGGCAACAGTTGTTGCTCCTTGTGATGGTACAATTGGTTTCGTATTCGATACAAAGCATGCGATCGGTATGGAAACAGAAGACGGTACAGGACTCCTTCTCCACGTAGGTATTGACACAGTATCTCTCGGTGGAAATGGTTTCGAAGTACTCGTTGAAAATGGTCAGAAGGTAAAGAAGGGCGATGCTCTTATGAACCTTGATCTTGACTATTTAACAAAGAATGCTAAATCTATGACATCTCCAATCATCGTTACTGACGTTGATGCAGATAAGGTAGAAGTATTCTTACAGGCTTCAGGTCACGTAGAAGCTGGGGAGCCTCTTTATGAAGTAACAATCTACGAGTAGAATTGTTATCGCAGAAAGCACTGCCGTGCGCTTTAGGCGATGACAGTGTAATCCGGCACTCCGGGAGAGGGTGCCGGATTTAATGAGGTAAAGACTATGTATCGTATTGAAAAGGTATTAAATCATAATACAGTGATCGCGATTGCGACAGATCCAGAGACGGGACATGCAGAGGAATTCCTTGTACTGGAAAAAGGTATTGGGTTTGGCAAAAAAGTATCTGAAACAGTCGAATTTGGACCAGATGCAAAGATTTATGGATTGAATGAAACAACAGACAGGGGTAGTGCACTTGATTTAGTAAAACAGGTGCCACCGATTTACCTGGAGATTGCGAATGAAGTTCTGCAAAATGCTGAAAGAATCTTTGAAGACGAGAAAGTGGATCACAGTATTCTCTTCCCATTAGCTGACCACTTGGAATTTGCTGCGAAGCGCATCAAAAACCATGAGGACATCTCTAACCCGCTATTGGATGATATCAAGATCCTTTTCCATATGGAATATAAGGCAGCAGAATGTATTCGACCAATGCTGATAGAAGAGATTGGCGTGGAAGTTTCAGATGATGAAATTGGATACGTTGCCTTGCACGTACATTCAGCGATTAGCCACGATAGAATATCCCAGTCTATGCAGATCGCACAGTCTGTACGCGATTGTATATCAAGAATTGAGGAGCAGATCGGGCACAAAATTCGTATCGATTCCCTTTCATATAACCGTATGATGAATCACATTCGGTATATGGTTGCCCGAGTGCAGCGTCAGGAACCGCTGAAGATTAGCATGAACGATTTTGTGAATCAGAATTATCCGGAAGCATTTGTTGTTGCTGAAAGAATTTGTGATGAACTGGCTGAGAGCCTGGGCATCGATTTTGATGAAAATGAAATCGGATATCTTGCAATTCATATCGAAAGAGTGAAGGCAAGCGAGAGCTAATGGAAGTTGGTTTGGCGAAAAGATGATAAAAGACCGTGGAAACACATGCGTGTTTCCACGGTCTTTTTTTGTGCAGGATCGTGGCATGCGCGTAGCTGATTTGTGTGGCTGGTTCGTGAAGCTGCGTGGCTGAGTAGCAGGTTCGTGAAGCAGG
>DAISYI010000099.1:5266-5539 GCA_036825385.1 Lachnospiraceae bacterium
GGTTAGTTGGCGTAGCTGTGTGGATGGCTCGTGGCAGGCGCTACGCGCCTGTCACTTGCTTTTTGGGGGCGCGCGATTGTTTTTGCGTTTGTAGCAGCTGATTTTGCGTGTTTTACAGAATACATACTTGTTTTTCTAATTATTTCTGTAATCGGATTTTGTAAATGGAGTCAGATTACGGTAAAAATCCTGCTTTCGTTGTTCTATACCGTAAGGCCTTTATAATTGAAAATTTGTTAAATTGTCCTTTACGGAAAATTGCTGACTAATTGC
>DAISYI010000100.1:0-2747 GCA_036825385.1 Lachnospiraceae bacterium
GTAGCAGCTGACGGGAGATCCGGATGAGCTTATTGATGGTTTCCACCATATGTACCGGAATACGGATTGTACGAGCCTGGTCAGCGATAGCACGTGTGATAGCCTGACGAATCCACCATGTAGCATATGTAGAGAACTTGTAACCCTTTGTGTAATCAAACTTCTCTACCGCCTTAATAAGACCGAGGTTACCTTCCTGAATAAGATCAAGGAACTGCATTCCACGTCCTACATATCTCTTTGCAATAGAAACTACGAGTCGAAGGTTTGCTTCAGCAAGTCTCTTCTTTGCAATAGGATCGCCGTCTTCCATTCTCTTAGCGAGTTCAATTTCTTCCTCTGCTGTAAGAAGGTTTACCTTACCGATTTCCTTAAGGTACATTCTTACTGGATCCTCAACGCTAATTCCTTCTGGAACTGAAAGATCGAGGTCAGAAGTGTCGATTTCATCCTCTTCTCCTGGGATAAATCCATCATCATCGATATCGAGGTCGAGATCTAAATCAAGGTCGAGATCGAGGTCTGTATCGATATCATCGATGTTCTTCTTTGTGTCGATGTCATCAAGTGAAACACCAGTTTCAGCTTGGATACTCTCTTTATTCATTTCGATGTTATTGTCATCAAAGAACTGAAGAATGTAGTCAAACTGTGAATCCTTAAGCTTCATTCCCTGGAAAGCTTCGTTAATCTGGAAATAGTTGAGCTCGTTTCCGTTCTCTTTTGCAACTTCGAGAAGTTCAGCGAGACGCTTGTCCATCTCCTGTCTTTCCTGTTCCTTCTTGCTTACTTTCTTTGTAGTGGTCTTCTTTTCAGCCATTCATAATCTCCTCTCAAAGGTTAATCTGTATATTCTTTAATTCTTGTAGATACTTTCTATCGTCCATCTTCTTTTTGAAAAGCGATGGATCATTTGGATCAAGCGATGCATTCTCTCTTTCGATTGAAGCTTTCTTGATTTTTACCAAAGTTTCTTTAATTGCTCTTTCTCGGTCAGAATCAACCTTCAGAGCCTCTTCCGTATGGAAGATTCTAGCAACTTCTTTCTGCTCCTCTGGATCAGGATACTTGTCTATGAGAGCTGCCGGTTCAGGCTCTTTGCCCTCCGCTCTCGCGGAAAAAATGAACTCCGCAATTTCGTGGTTTATTCCATCTCCAAAGTCTTTTTCAGAAACGTGCTCCTTTAACAATGTATAAACCTTCGAATCGGTAGCGAGCCATGAGAGAAGTAATCTCTCCGACTGAAGCATACCGTTCTTCGCAGTCATGCGTTCTTTCTTAGGTTTATCATCTATTTCCTTGGCTGGTGTCTCAATATTTGAAGCAAATCTGTCTTTGACACTCTTTGCCGCTTCATGGACAACCAACTGATTGAAGCTCTCCATCGAAAGTCCATACTTGGCACAAATAGCCTGCATATAATTGTTTCTCTCGATTTCTTCCTCAAACTCAAGCACGCGATCCGCCATGTATTTCTGGAAGTTCGTTTTTCCAGCTGGATCATTCAAATCGAATTCACTTTCGTGCATACGAATCGAGTACATAAAGCTATTCTCAGCTTCTTTAATCCTCTTTTCATATTCTTCTGCACCGAGTGCCTTTATGAATTCGTCCGGATCCTTATACGGACGCATGTTTATAACTTTTGTAGTAACTCCTATCGAGTTGAAGATGTTTATCGCACGGAGTGCTTCTTTCACTCCAGCTCCATCACTATCGTAGCTCAGATAGATATCCTTGTGATATCTCTTAAGTGCAAGTGCATTCTTCTGTGTAAGTGCAGTACCAAGTGATGCTACTGTATTATCAAACCCTGCCTGATGCATGGAGATAACATCCATATATCCTTCGCAGAGAATAATCTGCTCTCTTCGGCTTCTTCTAGCAAGATGCATTCCATAGAGAATAGTTCCCTTGTCGAAGATTTCAGTTTCTGGCGAGTTTAGATACTTCGGCTCACCATCTCCCATTACTCGTCCACCGAATCCGACTACACGTTTCTGTGCATCCATAATCGGGAACATTGCACGGTTGAAGAATCTGTCTTCGAAACCCCGGGCCTCAGAATATTTAATGAGACCAGAGTCGCGCATCTCTTCATTTGTGTAGCCCTTGGACTTCAAAAACTTGTGAAGATTTTTCCCATAGGCATCTGAGGCGCCGAGCCCAAACTTCTGCATAGTTTCATCAGAAAGTCCTCTCTGTTTGAAATAATTGAGCGCTCTTTCGCCGTCTTTTGAACGCATGGAAAAATAGAAGGTCGCAGCATCTTTCTGGAGCTGGAACATTCTGTCTCTTCTTCTGTTTCTAGCCCTGTCCTCTGAGGTCTCTTCTCGTTCTGGAAGCGTCACACCGCATTCTTTTGCGAGTTCAGCCACAGCTTCTGGGAATGTGAGATTCTCATAATTTGTGAGAAAGGTAAAGACATTTCCTCCTACACCGCATCCGAAGCAGTAAAACATCTGCTTGTCACGAGATACGGAGAAAGAAGGTGATTTCTCATTATGAAATGGACATAGTCCGAAATAGGACGAACCTTTTTTCTTCAGTTGTACATATCGTGAAATCACATCGACAATATCAGTTCTAGACCTGACTTCCTCGATGAGTTCTTCTGGATATCTAGGCATTCAATCTACGCTTTCTAGTGTTTTTTAGTCTACTTTAAAGTGTTGGGTTGACGGCTTTTTCCGCGAACCGTCATCTGGCGAATTCGAAATCTTAATAGCCGTCAACTTCCCATGCTT
>DAISYI010000100.1:2757-5531 GCA_036825385.1 Lachnospiraceae bacterium
GTTAACATATTGTGAGATTACATCAACGATGTTGGTGCGATTACGCACCTCCTCGATAATCTCGTCTGGATAAAATGCCATTATTCTCCCTAACTTACATGTATATTATTAAAATCCATCAACAATCCATGCTTTTGGCATGAAGTATTCATTGAACTTCGTTACAGCATACTGATCTGTCATTCCGGAAATGTAGTCGGCAATTACTCGATCTAGTGCGATTCCGCTATCAGTCATGCGAATGAATTTCTCAGGCATGTCATCTGGATGCTGCATGTAGTATTTGAAAAGTTCGCGAATCATTCTCTTCGCTTTTACTTCTTCGCCTTTTGCTACTGGGTTTGTGTAAACTGTTTTGAACATGAACTGTCTGAGCTCTGCCATAGCCTCTCCGACTTCATCAGACATTCTGATATCTGGCGAATTATGGCTTGTGATGATGACATCATGTATCAATGTGTTTAATCTCTTCTTTACGTCGAAACCAAGTGTTTTTCTGATTTCAAGTGGTATATCTTCTTCAGACAGGATTTCAGCTCTGATGGCATCATCCATATCAGAATTTACATAAGCAATTTTGTCGCAAAGACGAACCACCTTTCCTTCTGGAGTGTGTGGCATGAGGGATGTCTGGTGATTCTTAATTCCATCTCTAACTTCCCATGTTAGGTTAAGTCCTTTGCCGTCTTTCTCGAGTTTCTCAACTATTCTAACGCTCTGTTCGCTATGAACAAATCCGCCATAAACGAGTTCGTTTAGAACTTTCTCCCCTGAATGACCAAATGGTGTATGGCCGAGATCATGTCCGAGTGCAATTGCCTCTGTGAGATCTTCATTTAAGCGAAGTGCTTTTGAGATTGTACGCGCGTTCTGTGATACTTCGAGAGTGTGCGATAATCTAGTTCTATAATGATCACCGAGTGGTGTCAAAAAGACCTGTGTTTTGTTTTTTAATCTTCTAAATGCTTTGCAATGAAGGATTCTATCTCTGTCTCTCTGAAACATCGGTCTGATGTCGCATTCTTCCTCTTCAATTTCTCTGCCCTTCGACTGAGAATTTCGAGTTGCATATGGACTGAGGGTCTTCTCCTCCATCATTTCTATCTGTTCGCGGATCGTAAGTTCTTCCAAACCTTTCCTCCTTCTAAAACAGTCTCTCAAAATATAATTACGGATAAGATTCTGATTTCCTTTATTTTTTTTAGAAAAATGTAAAAAAAAATCCTCCGGAAAAACCGGAGGATAATTTCCTACTGATATTTAAGTTTTGAAAGTGAAACTGCATCAAGGTACCACTTGCCATCTACGCAATATGTGTATAACTTTACTTCTTCACTTCCTGTTTTAGTTCCAGCTTTTGCTTTGAGATTAACTGTAACTTCCTGAATTCCTTCAATCTCGAAAGTTGTATTCATAGAACGGTACATTGATTTGATTTCAGTTTCTTTTGAATCAAATTCACTTCCTGTAAGTTCTTCTGAATCCTTTACCTCAAGTTCGATTTCGTAATCAGATCCTACTGACTTTTCGAACTGACCGTAAATCTTATCGAGCGGTAAAACATCTTCGATATCAACGCCTGCTAGTTCAAGCATACCTTCAAACTTGTCATAAGTATCTTCAGGAATAAAGAGACGCATCCAATCTTCAGCGCTTGTATCACGATCATTGATATAAGTTTCAAATGTCTTGATTGGCTGCTCTGCTGCAGTGATTTCATACTGTGATGAAAGGCTTGTGTCACCATTTCTCATCCAAAGTGTAACACCTACAATTCCAAGAAGAATTACAAATACTGCTGCGATAATTCCTACAACAAGACCTGTATTTGACTTCTTTGGCTGCATTCCATATGGCTGATTACCAAATGCCTGGTTGCCGTATGACTGATTTCCATATGGCTGGTTTCCATATGGCTGGTTTCCAAAGTTCTGCTGTGGTGCATAACCATTGTTTGCTGGCTGAGCGTTCTGTGGCTGGAAGCCGTTGTTCTGTGGCTGAGCATTGTAACCGTTGTTTGGGTTCTGCTGGAAGTCGTTGTTTACTGGCTGAGCATTCTGTGGCTGGAAGCCGTTGTTCTGTGGCTGAGCATTGTAACTCTGCTGAGGCTGCTGCTCGAAGCTGTTCTGAACTGGCTGTGAGTTCTGCTGTGGTGCAAAGTTGTTGTTCTGAACTGGCGCAGCATTCTGTGGCTGTCCACCAAAATTCTGCTGCGGTGCTACATTCTGTGGCTGCGCATTAAAGCTGCCGCTCTGTGGCTGCATATTTCCTTTAAGCGACTCCTCATTTCCATATGGTCTGATAAAACGGCTTTCATCAGCCTGTTCAAATGGATTAGCTCCATTATTCTCATCAAACATCTTGTGTCCTCCCTCTATGTTTTTCAAAACATCTAGACCATTTTAACACTCACCTAAGCCTACTTCAACAAATAATGTACTTAAAAAAGAGCAATACAGATTTAATAATTTGTATAAATCTTTCATTTTATGTTCTTGGCATGCACATGCTTCATTTTCGCCTTGGTGCATGCCTGCTTATTTTCCCACTGGCATGCACTTCCTTCATTTTCGACTTGGTGCATGCCTGCTTGTTTTCTCACTGGCATGCACTTCCTTCATTTTCCCTTTGGTGCATGCCTGCTTGTTTTCTCACTGGCATGCACTTCCTTCATTTTCGCCTTGGTGCATGCCTGCTTGTTTTCCTACTGGCATGCACCTCCTTCATTTTCCCTTTGGTGCATGCCTGCTTGTTTTCTCACTGGCATGCACTTC
>DAISYI010000101.1:0-1571 GCA_036825385.1 Lachnospiraceae bacterium
ACGTTTGGAAAAAATGTTATCAAACGTAGAAAAGCGTTTATAGATGAACTTCGTTTGATAACAAAGGATGTTCATAGTTCTCTTACTAAAGGTAAGGAAGATTTAGAGCTAGAATACGAATGTGATTCGACTTACGAAAATCTAGAAGAAAGGGTTTTTCAGAAGAGAGACCATGATATCAGATTTGCTACTACAAGTGTCGGACCACACCGAGATGATATTTCAATCAAAGTAAAAGATATTGATATGAGAAAGTTTGGTTCGCAGGGACAACAGAGAACTTGTGCTCTCTCTCTTAAATTAGCTGAACTTAAACTTTTAGAGAATCATATACATGAAAAACCAGTATTGTTACTTGATGATGTTCTTTCTGAACTTGATAAGGAAAGACAGAATGATTTATTAGAGAGTATATCTGATATTCAGACTATCATTACATGTACTGGTTTGGAAGATTTTATTGAGAATAGATTTGAAATAGACAAGATTTTTCAAGTAGTTAATGGAAAAATTTCCGATTACGAGAATTAATTTTTAGAAAGGCATTGGTAAATTAATGGCTGAAGAAAGAGATTATGGAGCCGATCAGATTCAGATTCTTGAAGGTTTACAGGCAGTTCGTAAGCGTCCAGGAATGTATATTGGATCTACATCAGCAAGAGGACTTCATCATTTAGTTTATGAAATCGTAGATAACTCGGTTGATGAAGCACTCGCAGGTTTCTGTACTCACATCCAGGTTGAGATTAACAAGGACCAGACTATAACTGTATATGATGATGGACGTGGTATCCCAGTTGGAATTAATTCAAAAGCTGGAAAACCAGCTGTTGAAGTAGTATTTACAGTACTTCACGCCGGTGGAAAGTTCGGCGGTGGCGGATACAAGGTTTCTGGTGGTCTTCATGGAGTAGGTGCATCAGTAGTTAATGCCCTTTCTGATTGGCTTGAAGTTGAAGTAAAACGTGAAGATAAGATTTACAATCAGAGATATGAGCGAGGAAACACATGTTATCCACTTAAAGAAATAGGAACATGCGATGAATCTGATACAGGTACAAAGGTAACATTTAAGCCTGATGCTACTATCTTCGAAACAGTAATATTTGATTACAATACATTGAAAACACGTCTTCGTGAGACAGCTTTCCTTACTAAGGGTCTTAAAATTACTCTTAGAGATATGAGAAATGACGAAATTAAAGAGGACGTTTTCCACTATGAAGGTGGTATTAAGGAATTTGTTACTTACTTAAACAGAACTAAGTCAGCTCTATACCCAGATGTAATCTATTGTGAAGGCGTAAAAGATAATGTTATCGTCGAAGTTTCACTTCAGCATAATGATTCTTATGAAGAAAGCTGCTACTCTTTCGTAAATAACATTATTACTCCAGAAGGTGGTACTCATCTTTCTGGATTTAGAAATGCTCTTACAAAAACAGTAAATGCGTATGCAAAAGAGCACAATATCATTAAAGAGAATGATCCACCTCTTAATGGTGAAGATATCCGAGAGGGTCTTACTTCAATCATTTCAGTAAAGATTGAGGACCCTCAGTTTGAAGGAC
>DAISYI010000101.1:1581-5462 GCA_036825385.1 Lachnospiraceae bacterium
TACAGAACAGCTTACATATTTCTTCGAGCAGAATCCTTCAGTTGCAAAGACTATCTGTGAAAAATCTCTTGATTCTATGAGAGCTCGTGAAGCGGCAAGAAAAGCTAGAGATCTTACTAGAAGAAAGACAGCACTTGAGTCTACTTCTCTTCCAGGTAAACTTGCAGACTGTACAGATAAGGACCCTAAAAACTGTGAAATTTTCATCGTCGAGGGAGATTCTGCCGGTGGTTCAGCAAAGACTGCTAGAAGCCGTGCAACTCAGGCTATTCTTCCACTTCGTGGAAAAATCCTTAATGTTGAAAAAGCCAGAGAAGATAGAATCTATAGTAACGAAGAAATTCGTGCTATGATTACAGCTTTCGGTACAGGTATTAGAGAAGACTTCGATATTTCAAAACTTCGTTATGACAAAATTATTATCATGACTGATGCCGATGTCGATGGTGCGCATATTGCAACACTAATGCTTACATTCCTCTACAGATTTATGCCAGAGCTTATTAAGCAGGGACATGTATACCTCGCTACTCCTCCGCTCTATAAGATTGAGAAGAATAGAAAAGAATGGTATGCATATAGCGATGAGGAACTTAATAAGATTCTTACAGAAATCGGAAGAGATGGAAATAATAAAATCCAGCGTTATAAGGGACTTGGTGAGATGGACGCTGATCAGCTCTGGGATACTACAATGGATCCAGAGAAGAGAATTCTTAAGAGAGTAAACATGGATGAGGATAATCCTACAGATGTTGAAATCACATTCTCAACTCTTATGGGTGATCAGGTAGAACCTAGAAGAGAATTTATTCAGGAAAACGCTAAATACGTACAGAACCTTGATATTTAGGAAGGCAATCTTAAATGGATGACAAAATTTTTGATCAGATTCATGATGTTGATCTGAAGAAAACAATGGAAACGTCTTATATCGATTACGCGATGAGCGTAATCGCTTCACGTGCGCTTCCAGATGTAAGAGACGGACTTAAGCCGGTTCAGAGAAGAGTTCTGTATTCAATGATTGAACTTAACAATGGACCAGACAAACCACATAGAAAATGTGCCCGTATCGTCGGTGATACAATGGGTAAGTACCATCCACATGGTGATAGTTCTATTTATGGAGCACTTGTTAACATGGCACAGGAATGGTCTACTCGTTATCCACTTGTAGACGGACATGGTAACTTCGGATCTGTGGATGGAGATGGAGCTGCTGCGATGCGTTACACTGAGGCCCGCCTCAGCAAAGTATCAATGACAATGCTTCGCGACATCGATAAAGATACAGTAGATTTCACACCAAACTTCGATGAAACAGAGAAAGAACCTACAGTTCTTCCTGCTAGAATACCAAACCTTCTTGTAAATGGTACTCAGGGTATCGCTGTAGGTATGGCTACAAATATTCCACCTCACAATCTTAAAGAGGTTGTATATGCTGTTGAAAAAATTATCGATAACCGTGTAAATGAGGACAGAGAGACCGAAATCGATGAACTCATGGAAATCGTAAAAGGCCCTGATTTCCCAACTGGTGGAGAAATCCTCGGTCATGCCGGAATCGAAAGTGCATATAGAACAGGTCGTGGAAAAATCAAGGTTCGTGCAGTTACAGAAATCGAACCTATGGCAAATGGAAAGAACAGAATTATTGTAACTGAGCTTCCATACATGGTTAATAAGGCTAGACTTATTAAGTATATTGCTGATCTTCAGAGAGATAAGAAAATCGATGGAATCACAGACCTTCGTGATGAAACATCAAGAGAAGGTATGAGAATCGTTATTGAATTACGTCGTGATGTAAATCCTAATATTATGCTGAAAAAGCTTTTCAAGCATACACAGCTTCAGGATACATTCGGTGTAATTATGCTTGCACTGGTAGATAACCAGCCAAAAGTACTTAATCTTAAAGAAATTCTTGAGCTTTATCTCAAGCATCAGATTGAAGTAGTTACAAGAAGAACAAAATATGACCTCAACAAAAAAGAGGAAAGAGCACATATCTTAGAAGGATTGCTTATCGCACTTGATAATATCGATAGAGTAATTGAAATTATCCGTGGATCTGAGAATGTTCAGGCTGCGAAAGCATCTTTGATGGAAGAATTTAAACTTTCAGATGCTCAGGCACAGGCTATCGTAGATATGCGTCTTCGTGCTCTTACAGGACTCGAAAGAGGCAAAATCGAAGCTGAATATGCACAGCTTATGAAAGAAATCGAAGAACTCAAGGCCATTCTTGCTGATAAAAAGCTTCTTCTTGGAGTAATTAAAGAAGAAATTCATGAAATAGCAGAAAAACATGGTGATGAAAGACGTTCTTCTATTGGATTTGATGAAGATGAAATCTCAATTGAGGATCTCATCCCAGATACAAGTGCTGTTGTTACATTTACAAAACTTGGTTATATTAAGCGTATGGCTGAAGATAACTTTAAAGCCCAGAACCGTGGTGGTAAAGGTATCAAGGGAATGGAGACAATCAACGATGACTATATCGTAGAACTTATGATGACTAGAACACATCATAATCTCCTATTCTTCACAAATAAAGGTCGAGTTTATAGACTTAAGACTTACCAGATTCCAGAAGGATCTAGAACAGCAAGAGGTACAAATATTGTAAACCTCATTCAGCTTCAGCCTGATGAAAAAGTAACTTCAATGATTCAGATGAAGAGCCTCGATGATGGTGAATTCCTCATCATGGCTACAAAGAATGGTATCGTTAAGAGAACTAAGCTTTCAGCTTATGCAAATATCCATAAGAATGGACTTATGGCAATCAGACTTCGTGACGATGATAAACTTATCGAAGTAAAGAAGACATCTGGTAACGATGAACTCATGCTCTTCACAAAATTTGGACAGAGTATCAGATTTAATGAAAATGATGTACGTAGCACCGGAAGAGACTCAATGGGTGTTATCGGTATGTCGCTTGCAGACCAGGACGACATAATTGCTATGCAGAATACAAATGAAGGCGAAAGTCTCATGATTGTATCTAAGAAGGGTCTCGGTAAGTGCACAAAGATTTCTGAGTTTGCTACACAGAGACGAGGCGGTAAGGGTGTTAAGTGTTACCGTATCCTCGAGAAGACAGGAAATCTCGCAGGAGTAAAGGCTGTACACGAAGACGATGAGATGATGATTATCACCACAGAAGGTATAGTAATCAGAATCAGAGTAAACGAAACAGCTCTTTCTGGTCGTGTAACTAGTGGTGTTAAGCTTATCAACCTCAAAGATGATGTCGAAGTTGCAAGTATCGAAATCGTTCGTGGCGAAAAGACTGAAGATACAGAGGATTCAGTAGAAGAAACTACTGAAGAAACATCAGAAGAATAATAAATTAATGAAGGAGAACCAGTTATGGTTCTCCTTTTTTTATGTCTATCTGCGAAAAAACCTAGAAATTCAAACTTTTTCGCAAAATACGTTTGACATTCACCCCTGATTTCGATAGAATATCATTTGCAATGTTCATAAGGAAAGAACGTTAATTCGGAGAAGTACTCAAGTGGCCGAAGAGGTGCCCCTGCTAAGGGTATAGGTCGGGAAACCGGCGCGAGGGTTCAAATCCCTCCTTCTCCGCGAATAACTCCTAGAACTTTTAGGAGTTATTTTTATGTCAAGATGAGGATATTTCTTCTATATATAATAGGAAATAACCCAATTATAAACTTAAGAAAAATAATTTAAAAAAATCTTAAATTTATGCTTGACACTAAGGTAATGGTTTGATATTATATTACCTGCGCTGCGGGAGAGCAGTTAAGAAAAACCGCTCAGAAAGCGCATAAATAGTACATTGATAACTGAACAGTGAAACAACCTTGAAAGATTCCAAAGAATCAATTAAG
>DAISYI010000102.1:0-5175 GCA_036825385.1 Lachnospiraceae bacterium
CCAAATGCCAAAAAGTAATCAACTCCAATTTTAGAACATACGTCATCGAGATATTCTAACGCATCTAATGATATCTTTAATTCCTCTTCTTCAGTTACTTCCCTACTGTCATTCTCAGAAACATAATCCAACGGGTTAAATATCCTAAACACATTCTTTCTCTCTAGGAAATCATATTCTGATAGGATTCTACACATCGTATCATTATGATTTCCTCCGAGGAGAAATACTGTTTTATTTATATCCAATTCACTTAAAATCTTAGGGGTATATATATTTACATTTTCACTAGATAGTGCTTTTCTATCTTCGGCCGCCTTATCAACTATACCTGAAACAGAAAAGCCTTTTTTCAACAGATACTTAATCGCATAATTATGCGCATTAGTAATACCATAGAAGAAGATACTTTTAGAATCCAAAACACCTTTCTCTATGAGAGCATCAATATTCTTATACAATTCTTTCTCGTAAATATTCTTTGAGCCGTATTCCATCTTCTCCCCTTTACGCAAGCACTATTTTCACGTACTCTCTGCTATTATCCATTACTTCGAGCATATCTTCTCTCGTCTGGAACTCTATTATCAAAAGCCCCAAACCGTACTTTCCATTTGTGAATGCATAAACCTCATCACCTGGCTTTACAAACCATTCTTCATGAAGTACCTTCCCTTTAAATCCCTCTACCAATTTATATCCGGAATAAACTCCGTTTTTATCGCTATGCACAAGTAAACAGCATACATTTTTCCTCTCCGGGAAAAAGCCTGCCTCGAACTCTTCCCCGAGAGTCGAAGCAACAAGCGCTTCTCTCATATTGAATCCAGTCGCATAATAGTTTGCCTCAGAAATCAAATTTCCACCTGCTCTAGGCGCAATCTCCATGAAATAAAGCTTCCCATCTTTATCAAAAACAAACTCGACATTATAGATTCCATATTTCATATCGAGAAGTTTATAGATTCTCTGAAGTTCTTCTTTTACAATTTTAAATCTATCCGCTTCACCATAAGTCTTTCCATCGATACTTCTTCTATCAATCGGAAGACTATCTCCTATAGGTGAATACGGTGCCATCTCATCCCTATGCTGATACATAGGCTCGAAATAGAAAATCTCACCATCTTTGAGATAACATTCCACTTCCAGGAAATAGCCGCTTCTCTCGATAAACTCCTCAAGAATCACCACACCTTTTCTAGAATTGGAAAAAGCTTCTCTAATCGCACCTTCTATCTCGTCCGCACAAGTAATCTTCGAAAAACCTCTACTTCCACAACCGTCTATCGGCTTTACGATATAAGGGAACTCAAAGTCATGAGACACTTCCAGTCCCTCTTCCAAAGAATGAACCTCTTTAAACTTCGGCACATTAAACCCATTCTCTTCTAGAAAAGTTCTAGTCTTAGCTTTATCAGTAAGTATTTCAACAGACTTAAATGGATTACACGGAAGACTTAGTTTCTCTGCAACATACGAAACTATAGGCGCAGCGGCATCGGAAGCATATGTAAGTATGCCATTAATTTTTCTTGCCTTACACTCTCTAAGTACACTATCTTTATCCGAGAAATCAAGATGTACAAACTCATCCGCTCTCGTGACAGAAGCGCACTCTGCATTTCCATCAAAGGCAACCGCAGTATGCCCCTTAGCATGAATAGCATCTATTATGTAGTTTTGAAGTATACCTGCTCCGAGGACTGCTATCTTTGCCATCGCACCGCTGCCTTTCAAATCAAAATAGAACTGTAACTACTTCTGCTTTTTCATAATCTCATATTTCATCTCAGCAATCTTCCAGTCATCTTCATTGTCGATGTCCTGAACTTCTGTCTCTGACATGATATATGGAGCCACATTCTCTATGATTACTCCGTCTCTATCCAAATACTCCTTTATATCATAGAAATAGAACTGTCCTACATCATGATAGAATGGTTCGAGATCCTGCGATCTAGAGTTTCTATATTCATCCCATTTGAAATAGAGATTGTCATTTTTAATCACGAAACATCTCTGTGGTGGATATGAGAACTTCACTACTGGAATGAGAACCTTAGCTCCTATTCTTTCATACTCACTACATGCTTCCCTAAGCTTCTCTCCCGTCACAAACGGTGCTGTCGGATAGATGCATACCATCGTATTGAAGTGCTGACCACGCTTCTCATACTCGTTTAGAACTTCCATCAGAACATCACGAGTTGTTGCGAAATCAGACGCTGTCTCAGCGCTTCTCATGAATGGCACAGAAGCACCATACTTACGAGCTACCTCTGCTATTTCTTCGCTATCTGTGGAAACCATAACCTCGTCAAAGAGGCCACTCGAAAGAGCAGCCTCGATACTATATGCGATAATTGGTTTACCGCAGAATTCTTTAATATTTTTCTTTGGGATTCTCTTTGAGCCACCTCTGGCTGTGATAATTGCAATTCTAGACATGTTGTCCCCCTTGCTAAAACAGTCGCCCCTAAGGACGACTGTTATTCTTTACATATTTATTATTGTACTAGAACTTACGCTCTAGGTCCAGCGTTCTTAATTTCAGCTGGCATATCTGGATACTTCTCCTCGAAGTTCTTCTGGAAGAGCTTAGCAAGTTTAAGAGCCTGCTCATCGTATGCAGCCTTGTCAGCCCAGAGATTACGTGGATTCATAATCTCTGTAGGTACATCAGAATTTGGAACTGATGTAGGTACATCGAGATTGAATAAATCATTGTGCTCGAATGTTACGCCTTCCTTATCAAATGCATCATTAAGAGCTGCTGTGATCATATCACGTGTGTATGAAAGCTTCATACGCTTATTCTTCTCGCCTGTCTTAGGATCAACAGCTGGTCCTGTTACCCATCCAGTGTTTACGAGGTAAACCTTAGTATTGTATTTCTCAATTCTCTCACCGAGCATATCAGCGTAAACCTGAGCCTTAAGTGGCATGAATGGTTCACCGAAAAGTGTAGAGAATGTTGGAACTGGTTCTGTAATTCCTACTTCTGTACCAGCAACCTTTGATGTGAATCCTGTTACGAACTGATACATTGCAGCTTCTTTAGAAAGCTTTGAAATAGGTGGAAGTACACCGAATGAATCGCATGTAAGGAAGATAACGACCTTAGGGATTCCACCTACACCTGGAATAGCTGCATTTGGAATAAACTCTACTGGATATCCTACACGTGAGTTTACTGCAAGTGAAGGATCCATATAATCTGGCTTACGTGTTTCTGGATCGATTACTACGTTCTCTACAAGTGAGCCAAACTTAATTGCATGGAAGATTTCAGGCTGTTCCTCTTCTACGAGGTCGATACACTTAGCGTAACAGCCGCCTTCAATATTGAAGACACCCTTATCTGACCAGCCATGCTCATCATCACCGATAAGCATACGCTTAGGATCAGCAGAAAGTGTTGTCTTACCTGTTCCAGAAAGTCCGAAGAATACTGCTGTCTCCTTTGTCTCTGGATCCATATTTGATGAACAATGCATTGGAAGTACACCCATCTCTGGAAGTACGAAGTTCATTGTTGAGAATACTGATTTCTTGATTTCGCCAGCATACTGTGAACCGCAAATGATAATCATGTGAGCTTCATAATCAATCATGATAGCAGCTTCTGAACGAACACCATCTACTTCAGGATTGCACTTAAACCCTGGAGCTGCGATGATTGTATAATCTGCTTCACCGAAAGAAGCAAGTTCCTCATCTGTTGGACGAATAAGAAGATCTCTAATGAAGAGATTCTGGCTTGCAAGTTCATTTACGATTCTGAACTTCTTTGTGCAAGACTTGTCTGCACCTGCAAAACCATCGAATACGAAAATTTCTCTATTCTGGAGATATGCTACGACTTTTGCCTTGATAGCGTCGAATTTCTCACGCTCGATAGGAACATTAACCTTTCCCCAAGCGATTTTATCGTGAACACCTGCTGTGTCTACGATAAACTTATCCTGAGCTGAACGACCTGTATACTTACCAGTTTTAACTACGAGAGCACCTGTCTCTGAAAGTTCACCTTCACCACGAAGAAGAGCTTTTTCCACAAGTCTAGCTGGTACGAGGTTGCGATATACAGCCTTTGGATTCAAGATACCAAGTTTTTCAAGTCCATATGTTTCCATAATCCCATTTCCTCCTTGTAACTACATTTAACCTACATCGTCAAATATACTACAACGAGATTGAGACTACAATGCGAATTTCACTTTCGCTTTGCGCAAATTAAAGGAAAAATAGAACCAAACCACAATAAATACTACGATTGCAATTGAATTCACTCTCGTTCCAAATTTCAGGAACTCGTCGAGGATTCCTTCTACACCGAACGCAATACTTGCAATACCGAAGATGATGCATTTCGGAAAAATCTCATCAATCAACCCCTGCTCATTAGTGATAGACTTCATCTCGAAGCTTGAGACAAAAAGCGAAGGTACTCTTCTATGCTTCTTCATCATAAGAGCACGATAGATAATCATAAAGCCAAGTACTAAAACCAAAGCCTCAAATATCAACATAAAAATACTACCTGACATAATTATTCTCCTTATAAAAATCATGATAACTATAATGATAATACTCAAAATTAAATCGAATATCAAATGCATATTTGAAAACACATCAGCGATGTTGTATTATTATTTTAACTAGTTAAAAATAAATGGAGGAGAAGTTATGTCTGCACCAGTTATTCTTATTTCTGATGATTCAATTCTTGCCAGAAAGCAACTTCACGACGTAATCGACAAGTACGTCGAGGGCGCTACTGTTTACGAAGCAACAGACGGCAAAGAAGCAGTTGAACTCTTTAAATCAACTAAACCGAATCTAATTCTGATCGATATTACTATGCCAATAATGAATGGAATCGAAGCAATCAAAGAAATCAAGAAAATCGATTCTAAAGCTAATATTGTAGTTGTTTCTTCTATCGGAACGAAGACCGAACTCAAAGAAGCAATCATGGCTGGTGCCGCTGATTTCATCCAGAAACCGTTTTCAGTAAATCAGATCAAGCTTATGCTCGAATCATATTTCAAGGAGGGGTAATATATGTTCGCACAGTTTTTCGGAAGCTATCTCCTTAACAAGAAAATAGTCACACCCGATCAGCTTTCCGAAGCTATAGCCAAAATAAAAGATTCAAGAATCAAACTT
>DAISYI010000103.1:0-5099 GCA_036825385.1 Lachnospiraceae bacterium
CCTGGGTGGGGTGTATAAGCTGAAGAAGTCTGGTGATATCATTCCTAAGATTTGTGGAACAGTTGTAGAGCCTGAGAAGATTTTTCAGGTAGATATGAAGTGCCCTATCTGTGGTCATCCGCTGATAAATGAAGAAGAGACTGCTGATGTAAGATGTGTAAATCCAACATGTCCTGCACAGCTTTCACGTACTATTTCGTACTTCACTTCAATTAACTGTATGAATATTATGGGACTCGGTGAGACTCTGATTGATTCACTTCTTCAGGAGGGATACCTTAAGAGTTATGCTGATATCTATCATCTAGCCGAGCATCGTGATGAGCTTGTAGAGAAGGGAATTATCGGTCGTGAGAAGAATACAGATAAACTTCTTTCGGCAATTGAGGCTTCGAAGGAGAATTCACCTGAGAGACTTCTCGCAGGACTCGGAATCAGAAATGTAGGAAGACGTACTTCTGAAACTGTAATGAAGCATTTCCTTTCGATTGATAAGGTTATGGAGGCTTCTCTTGAGGAACTTACAGCTGTGCCTGATGTAGGTGAAACCACAGCGCTTGCTATAAGAGAGTTCTTTGATGATGAGGCTAATACTAAGATTATGGCGGATTTTAAGGCAAGCGGTCTTAAGTTTGAGATGGAAGTGAAGGAAGCTGCTTCATCTAAGCTTGAGGGACTTACTTTTGTAATTACGGGAACTCTTCCTAATTATGGAAGAAAGGAAATGCAGGCTCTAGTCGAAGACAATGGTGGTAAGTGTACGGGGTCTGTTTCAAAGAAGACTTCTTATCTGATTGCTGGTGAGGCTGCTGGTTCGAAGCTCGATAAGGCAAATGCACTCGGTATTCCGGTTCTCGATGAGGCGGGAATTTTGGAGATGCTTAAGTAATATATGAGCTGGAAGGGTTGATGGGGGGCTTTTTCAGAAGATTGATTGGAGTCAAGTATGCCTATAAAGATTGCAGAGAATCTCCCGGTAAAGGAGACTCTCGAAGCTGAAAATATATTTGTGATGGGTGAGGACAGTGCATTTCATCAGGATATCAGACCACTGTCTATTGCGATTTTGAATCTGATGCCTCTGAAGGAGGATACGGAGCTAGCTCTTCTTCGTTCGCTTTCAAATACGCCACTTCAGGTGGATGTCACTTTCTTGGCGGTGAAGGAGCATGAATCGAAGAATACGCCGGTGAGTCATCTGCGTTCGTTTTACCAGACTTTTTCAGAGGTGAAGAATAGGTGTTTCGATGGGCTTATTGTGACTGGTGCACCGGTTGAGACGCTTGAATTTGAGGAGGTTGATTACTGGGATGAGCTTAAGGCTATCTTCGACTGGTCCGAAACGAATGTAACATCGACTTTCTTTATTTGCTGGGGAGCGCAGGCGGCTTTATATCATTTCTATGGTATAGGAAAGCATGCGCTTGATTCGAAATTATTCGGTGTGTATCCGCACAAGGTTAGTCATAGGAAGGTACCACTCGTACGTGGTTTTGATGATTATTTCTATGCTCCTCATTCTCGTCATACTACGGTTCTATCATCAGATGTGAGAGCGGTAGAGGATTTGATTATTCTGTCTGAGTCTCCAGAGGCAGGTATGTTTCTCTGTATGAATCAGGATGGATCAAAGATATTCTGTATGGGACATCCGGAATACGATCGTATGACTCTCGACAAGGAGTATAAGAGAGATATCGCGAAGGGGTTACCTATCGACTTGCCAGCAAATTATTATCCTGATGATAATCCGGCGAATAAGCCGAATATGGTTTGGCGTGGACATGGTAATGCGCTTTATACTAATTGGTTGAATTATTACGTATATCAGGCGACACCGTATGAGTTTAGTTTGAATCCGTATAAATAGGATGTGAGAATGGAAAAGTGGTCTCGATTTGCCTTAGTGGGTGAGTTTGGACCACCTTTTTTATATAAGTATTTTGTATATCGGTTTAACTTATGTTATCCAAATTAGTCACATAATATGTTAAACTGTAAGTTAATATTGCAATAAAGACGTGAACTAGTTAGGAGGCTTAATATGAAGGGCATATTAGAGACGGAAAGACTTTATTTTAGACATTGGGAAGTTGATGATAAAGAGGAACTCTTTCGTATGGCGAAGGACCCTGATATTGGATATAGATGCGGTTGGCCAGCACACAAGAGTGTAGAGGAAAGTGCTAACACAATCGAGACAGTTTTTACAGGCGATGAGAACTATGCGATTTGCCTTAAGGATTCAGATAAACCAGTTGGCTGTATCGATCTCATGTTTAATCAGGACAAGGATGATGAGTGCGAGCTTGGTTATTGGCTCGGTCGTGATTACTGGGGACAGGGAATTATGCCAGAAGCTTGCCGAGAACTTATTCGACATGCTTTTCTTGATTTGAATGTGAGCAAAATTTGGTGCGCTTACTACGAAGGAAATGAGCAGTCAAAGCGAGTTCAGGAGAAGCTAGGTTTTAAATTCCAGGAGAAGAAAGAGAACGTGAAAGTAGTTCTTCTCAATGAAGTGAGAAATGATTATGTAAACTTGCTGACAAGGGAAGATTGGGAAAGTGAGCTAGTTTAGTGGCGAGTGGTCCAAATCGAATTAGAACACCTTATGTGGACCATTTTATAATGGTTTAACACGCTTTTTTACTTAGAAATTCAAGAGAAAGTGGTCCCTGAGAGGCCAGTAAAGTAAGTTTAGACCACTTTAACATGCTTTTGAGATTAGAAATTTAAGTTAAAGTGGTCTCCAATAAATCAGTAAAGAAATAATAGACTACTTTTTTATTTTTTCAGAAAAAACATGAAGACAGAAAGATTAGAAATAAGAAGAATCAAAGCAGAAGATTGGAAAGCAATTCAAGAAATATGGAAAGATGAATCTTTATCGCCATATGCTCAGTTTGATAATATAAAAGAAATTGATGACCAGTCTGTAGAAAATAGAATTGCTAGATGGGCTACAGAGGCAGATCGAGATGAGCATATTTTCTTGGCAGTATGTTTAAATTACACTGTAATTGGTTTCATATCGGCAAATATGATCAAAAACGAATCATATGAAATCGGTTATTGTTTTCATTCTGATTACCATGGTAAAGGATATGCAAAAGAAAGTCTTAGTGCTGCATTTAATTATTTGAAAGAACGTGGAGCTAAACACCTGATGGCAGGTACCGCTTTGGAAAACACTCCATCAATCAGATTGCTTAAAGCTTTAGGCTTTATTCAGACAGGAACAGAAAAGGTATCGTTTTATAAAGATTCTGAAGGTAATGACATCGTATTTGAAGGCGGTATTTTTGAACTAGAATTATAGACTCGGATTTAAAAAGGGGAGAACTACTATGAATAGACCGATAACTATATTTAAGATTGCGTTATGAAGTGATAAGTTAATTCATCAGATTCAGAAATAGAAGAGGACTAAGAAATGAAAGAAGCGTTTTTCGCAGGCGGATGCTTTTGGTGCGTTACGCCAATTTATAAGATGTATGGAGTAGATGAGGTTATCTGTGGATATGCAGGTGGAGATGAGGAGAATCCTACGTATGAACAGGTGAAAAATCAAGAAACAGGTCATAGGGAGACCATTAAGCTCGTCTATGATGCAGAGAAGGTTTCGTATGAGAATCTACTAGATATTTATTTTGCAAATGTGGATCCATTTGATGCCGAAGGCCAGTTTATAGATAAAGGTTTTTCATATACTCTGGCAATCTTTTATAACACAGAAGAAGAAAAAGAGATAGCAGAGAATAAGATTGCCGAGATTGAAGAGAAGTCTGGTAAAAAGACGCAGGTGGCGCTTTTGCCATTTAAGAACTTCTATGCGGCAGAGGAATATCATCAAGATTATTACTTGAAGAATCCAGAGGCTTTTGAAAAGGAACTAAAAGAGTCGGGAAGGAAATAAGATGCTTGAATTAGTTGTACCAACACTTGAAGAAATGTGGTTTAGAGAAAGCTTAATGGCTGACGAAGAAACCATGTCATACAATCATGCATGGGGTGGAACGATTCCGTTTCCAAAAGAAAACTGGAAGGGATGGTATGAAAGCTGGATTGTGAATCATAAAGGAAAAAGATTTTATAGATATCTGAAGGATGAGAATGGTTTTGTAGGTGAAATCGCTTATCATTATGATTCAGAATATAAGGGGTATGTGGCAGATGTAATTGTATTTTCTAAGTATCGAGGAAAGGGATATGGCTCAAAAGGATTGGAAATGCTTTGTGAGTCGGCTAAGAAAAATGGAATCGCGGTTCTTTATGATGATATAGCCATAGATAATACTGCGATTAAAATGTTTTTAAAGCAAGGTTTCTTTGAGGAATATAGGACAGAAGAGAAGATTGTGTTAAAGAAGGAATTATAAAAGACTTCAGAAACAGCAAATGGGAGTATCTATGTATTATCACGCATCATCTGTAGAAGGGATAAAGGAATTAGAACCTAGAATTTCTAATCATGATATCCCTTTGGTTTATTTATCTCAGAAACGAGAAAATGTTCTTGTATATTTAAGTAATGCTATTGAAAAGTATTGTAAAGATAACGGCTTTTTCCATGAGGGTAATTGGCAGAAATGGGGACCGTACGGGTTCAATACGGATGGAACACTACGGATTGAAGAATATTATCCTAATATGCTAGAGCAGACTTATAAAGGAGTCTCAGGATATATTTACAGCACGGATGAGGTGACAGATTCCGGATTTGAGTTACAGATACCAGATGCAGTTACGAGTAGTATTCCTGTGCCTGTGTCGAACGTTGAATTTGTTCCGGACGCATACGAAGCTATTTTGGAAGCAGAGGCAAAGGGGCTTATAACAATTATCCATTATGATAATATGCCTGAGAAAATGAAGAAATGGATAGAGAGAATAATTCCTGAAGAATATAAAGAGGCGGGCGATCATCCGGAGTATCGATTTTTCTTGGAAGCTAAGTTCCCGGATATTGCGAAAAACTCACCGTAAACGGTACGAAAGGCGAGAGGAAGAAATCACACTTGGAAATCCTATTGTGGAAGTTAGAATGATAAAAGATAAGGAGTAAAAGAAGTGGAAATTAGAGAATATATAAAGTA
>DAISYI010000104.1:0-4629 GCA_036825385.1 Lachnospiraceae bacterium
AAGGTGTGTTAAGTGAATTATAGAGTTCAGAAATACATAAAATTATCCATTCCGTTTTTTATGATTATTATTTATATATTGTTAGGGAATCCATATTTGTTATTTGGTGATAAATATGATGATAGTGTATTTGAAATGATTTCAAATTTCTTCTTTGGTTATTATTCTGGTATGGGGTTGAAACGTCTTCATGAAGTATGGGATGGAGTCGTGCTTTTGACGTTTTTTCTAGTATGCTTTGGCGGAACGATAAGTTTTAGTTTTATGTATTTGGTAAATTTTAGGTTTGTTAGACGTAAGTCCAGGGTAAAATTTGCACTAGAGAAGTTGGCGTCTCTTTTCTTTCTCTCTTTTGTTTATAGTTTGCTTACGTGGATAGTATTATTTTTCCTTGGGGAGAAATCATCTATAAGACAAGCAGGCTTCTATGATTACCGCATGTTTATGACTGCATTTGTGGTTACATTATTTGTGTTGTTTATCTTTGGAAGTGTAATTTATACATTGATAACAAGATATGGAACAGTGATTGGATTTGTGAGTGGTATGGCTATAAGTTTAGCCTTACTGATAATGTCATATATAAAAACAACAGGTGTCATTAAAATAATTCATGTACTTTTGAATCCATGTTGTGTTGAGATGGTGAGTAAGAATCCTGTTTTGTTCGGATTGAAAATGTTGTCTTTGATACTCGAAAGTATATTGATTAGTGCGGTGTTTGTGTATGTGCTAAAAAACAAGGATATATATGGTGAAGAGATTAAAACAATGAATTGAGTACATAATTGTGTTATCATTTGCATATCGATAAAAACTAATATATTTATTTTGTAGGTGATAATTTGCAAAACATACTTAGCAAGAAAACTATTATAAAACTTATAATTGCTGCGCTGATTATAATCGGCGCAGTGATTTGTGCTGTAAACGATTCGTTTCTTTACGATGATCCTATCGGAAAAATCATCTCTGTCGACACTAAATCGACAGGCAAAGGAAAGAACGGAGATCTAAAATACTCACAGACGATAAAAATCAAACTTCAGAACACAGAGAAGAAGGGCAGTGTATACGAACTCAAGAACACATACACTACCTCAAAATTTAGAACCACTAAATATAAGAAAGGTCAGTACGTATTCTTAAAGACTGGCGTTTCAAAGAAGAACGGTGGTTACGGAACTTTGGGAATCAAAATCATGAGCTTCAAATATGATATGTATTGGGCTTTTCTGATTTCGGTTCTCGTAAGCCTGATTGTGCTCATCGCTGGACGTACTGCGATTCTAATTCTTCTTTCTCTAGGTTTGAATGTGGTGGTTTTTGCGCTGGGAATGCTTAGAATCTGTAAGTATGAAGATATTCCACGCCTTACTGTCGGTATGACTCTCATTTTCGTCGTAGGAACGCTTTTACTTCTGTTTGGTGTTTCGAAAAAATCTTTAGGCGCTATCCTTTCATCGTTAATTACAGTAGGTATAGTTTTTTCAATCTATATGCTCCTTACGAATATCTCGGGAAGAATTCAGTATGAGTACATAGATTATGTTAATGGAAATGAACCGCTTGCTGAGATGTACTGCTCCAGTCTGGTTTTTTCAATACTTGGAGCGGTGATGGATGTCGCTATCACAATAAATGTTGCCGTGGCGGAGATAGTAAACACTGGAGAGAATCTTACTATAAAGAAGATTGTAGCTTCAGTGAAGGAAATCTCAAATGATATTATGGGAACGATGATCAATGTTCTCTTCTTTACATTTATAGGTGGTGAAATCCCTATAAATGTTTTGAAACTTGCTAATGGTTATAATATGATGACACTTTTCTCAAATGGAGAAGTGTTTGAAATAATGAGATTTTTGATAGGCGCGATAGGTGTAGTTTTAGCCGTTCCTGTTTCTGGATTTGTGGCGGTTATGCTTAGAAGAAAGGAGATTAGATAATGCTTATATTTGCTCTTTTTATAGTGTTATTTCTCCTTTTAGGACTTGTTGGTGATGAGAGAGGCGTGGCTTCGCTTTTTTCAATCGTGCTTAATTTAATAGTGTTTGTGTTCAGCATGAATCTTATGATGAATACGAAGAATATTATTCTAGTAACTTGCATCGCGACACTTATGTTTCTGGGGATTACTTTGTTTCTTCAGAATGGATGGAACAAGAAGACTATAGCTGCGGGCATTTCAATTATGGTTGTTCTCGTTGGGATTGCGGTTTTTTCAGCTATCGTTGTGAATGTGGGTAGTGTCGGTGGCCATGGTGAACTCTATATCTATGATGAAGAAGTTGCTTTTATGGAGAGTCAGATTGGGTATGATTCATATAAGCTTATGATTGCTTCTGTAATCATCGGTATCTTGGGTGCGATTACGGATACTGCGCTTTCTGTGTCTAGTTCGATGAATGAGGTTCTGCAGCATAATCCGGAAATCTCGAAACATGAGCTTTTTCTGTCGGGTAGTCGTGTGGGATGGGATATCCTTGGAACAACTTTCAGTACGCTTATCTTTGCGGAAATCGGACAGGCTTATTTCTTGTGGGTGATTTTTGCGAGAAATAAGTATTCGATTGAAATGCTTTTAAACTCGAAATCTTTCCTGCAGGAAACTTTCCTTCTCGTGGTAGCAGCTTTGGGCTGTCTCCTCGTAATCCCTTTAACAGCAAGGGTTAGCGCGGAAGTTTTTTCCGAAGAGAAGAAAGTGCACAATAAGGTTGAGTAAAAAAGTGAGTTGTGTTGTGAAAAATTTCTAAAAAAGTAGTTGACAGCGAAAACGATTTACTATATATTATCTAACTGTAAATAAACAGTATGTAACTTTAAGTAGGCATCCACTGGTAGAAACTATTGGTAGTGTTTCTGACAGGTGGGGTCTATTTTTTTTATATCTAGACCCGGAAAATACCTGGAGGAGCACAATTGTTTATTCACAAAGGAGACGTCTAATGAAAGACAAAATCTTCGGAGTATTGCAGAGAATTGGTCGAAGCTTCATGCTCCCAATCGCAATTCTTCCTGTAGCAGGTTTGCTACTCGGTATCGGTGGTTCATTTACAAATGAGACAATGCTTGCAACATATAACCTTGCAGGTGTTATGGGTAAAGGAACTCCACTTAACGCATTGTTCCTCGTTATGAACGATGCTGGTAACATTGTATTTGCCAACCTTCCAATCATCTTTGCGATGGGTGTTGCAATTGGTATGGCGAACAAAGAGAAGGAAGTTGCAGCTCTTTCAGCAGCAATCGCTTTCTTCATCATGCACGCTTCAACAGGCGCTATGATCGCTATCAACGGTGGTCCTGAGAAGATGCTTGATGGTGCCGTAGCACAGGTTTGTGGTATCACATCACTTCAGATGGGTGTATTCGGTGGTATCATCGTAGGTCTTGGTGTTGCTGCACTTCACAACAAGTACTACAAGATTGAACTTCCTAAAGTTCTTTCATTCTTCGGTGGTACTCGTTTCGTACCTATCATTTCAGCACTTGTTTACACATTTGTTGGTATCCTTATGTTCTTCGTATGGCCACCAGTACAGCAGGGCATCTACGCAGTAGGTGGTGTTGTTCTTGATTCTGGCTACGCTGGAACATGGGTATATGGTTTGATGGAAAGACTTCTTATTCCTTTCGGTCTTCACCATGTATTCTACCTTCCATTCTGGCAGACAGGTGTCGGTGGAACACTCGAAGTTGCAGGCAAGACAATCGAAGGTGCACAGAACATCTTCTTCGCTCAGCTTGCAGATCCTAAGACAACACACTTTGCTGTATCAGCTACAAGATTCATGTCTGGTAAGTTCCCACTCATGATCTTCGGTCTTCCTGGAGCAGCTCTTGCTATGTACAGATGTGCTCGCCCTGAAAAGAGAAAGGTCGTAGGTGGTCTTCTTCTTTCAGCAGCTCTTACATCAATGCTTACAGGTATCACAGAGCCTATCGAGTTTACATTCCTTTTCGTAGCTCCAGCTCTTTACGGACTTCACTGCGTATTCGCAGGTGCAGCTTACATGCTCATGCATATGTGTGGTGTAGGTGTAGGTATGACATTCTCAGGTGGTCTTATTGACCTCTTCCTCTTCGGTATCCTTCAGGGTAACGCAAGAACAAGCTGGATCTGGGTTGTTATTGTCGGAATTGGCTATTTTGTAGTATACTATTTCTTGTTCACATTCCTTATCAAGAAGTTCAATCTTAAGACTCCTGGTAGAGAAGATGACGATGAAGAAACAAAGCTTTATACAAAGGCTGATTACCTTGCAAAGGGTGAAAACAAAGAAGACGCCATTTCAGACGCAATCATGAGGGGACTTGGTGGAAAGAAGAATATCGTATCAGTTGACTGCTGCGCAACAAGACTTCGTTGTACAGTAGATAACGGTGAATTCGTTCGCGATAACCTTCTTAAGTCTACAGGTGCTTCTGGTGTTATCCACAAGGGTAACGGTGTTCAGATCATCTATGGACCACACGTAACAACAATCAAGTCTAACCTTGAGGATTACCTTGAGAAGGCTCCAAACACTCTTTACACAGGTGAAGATGTAGAAGAAGCTGCAGAAGATACAGCAGATTCAAAAAAAAAAGTAAAAACTAATTTTACAGTATATAGCCCAATGACTG
>DAISYI010000104.1:4639-5003 GCA_036825385.1 Lachnospiraceae bacterium
CGAAGCTGCAGATGATGAAGCTTTCGCTAGCAAGATGATGGGTGATGGTGCTATCGTTACTCCTTCACAGAAGACAGTAGTTTCTCCTGTTGACGGAACAGTAACATTTGTATTTGATACAAAGCATGCTATCGGCATGGAAACAAATGATGGTGTAGGTATCCTTCTTCACGTAGGTATCGACACAGTATCACTTAACGGTGAAGGATTCACTGTTCTCGTAGAGAACGGCCAGAAGGTTAAGAAGGGTGATGTTCTTATGGAACTCGACCTTGACTTCCTTGGCGCAAATGCTAAGTCAATGACTTCACCAATTATCGTAACTGATATCGATGAATCAAAGATTGATGTTACACTTAAGGCT
>DAISYI010000105.1:0-2954 GCA_036825385.1 Lachnospiraceae bacterium
TGTTCGCACTTTACTTCATCCCATATGCACTTATGGTTGGTGAGCTTGGATCAGCATTCAAGACATCAGGCGGTGGTGTAAGTTCATGGGTACACAGCACAACAGGTCCTAAGCTTGCTTATTACGCAGGTTGGACATATTGGGCTTGCCACGTAACATACATCGCTTCTAAGTCATCAGGCGGACTTAAGGCTCTCAGCTGGGCAGTATTCAGAAATGGTACAAAGTACGATAGCTTCCCAACACTTGCAGTACAGCTCGTGACATTCGCTATCCTTCTTCTTTTCTGCTATATTGCATCACGTGGTCTTAACCCACTTAAGAAACTTACAACAATCGCTGGAACAAGCATGTTTGTAATGTCTATCCTTTACATCCTTATGATGTTCGCTGCACCTGCAATCAATCCACACGGTGGATATGTAACAATGCACTTCACAGCAAAGAACCTCATTCCTACATTCGATGTAAAGTACTTCACAAGCCTTTCAATCCTCGTATTCGCTGTAGGTGGATGTGAGAAGATTTCTCCTTATGTAAATAAGGTTGAAAACCCAAGCAAGGGCTTCCCTAAGTCAATGATCACACTTGCACTCATGGTTGTAGTATGTGCTATTCTCGGTACATTTGCTATGGGTATGATGTTTGATCCAACAGAAGTAAATAAGAACTTTGAAAGCTACGTATCAAATGGTTCATATCTTGCATTCCAGAAACTTGGTAACTACTACCATGTAGGCGATGCACTTATGATCATCTACGCACTTTGCAACGCTATCGGACAGCTTGCTACACTCGTTCTTTCAATTGATGCTCCTCTTAGAATTCTTCTCGACAACGAAGATTCAAGAGAGTTCATCCCATCAAAGCTTCTTAAGCAGAACGACAAGGGTGCATACGTAAATGGTATCAAGATGGTAGCAGTTCTTTCAGGATCTATCATCCTCATCCAGTCATTCGTACCTGGAGCTGCAGCTGTACTTACACAGCTCAACAAGCTCAACTCAGTATGTATGCCAATGCGTTACCTCTGGGTATTCTTCGCATACATGGCACTTCGTAAGAACATCGACAAGTTCAACCCAGAATACAAGTTCGTTAAGAACCAGGGTGTTGCTATGTTCTTCGGCGGATGGTGCTTCCTCGTAACAGCAGCTTGCTGTATCCTCGGAATGTACTCTGATGATCCATTCACATTCGCACTTAACGTAATCACACCATTCGTTCTCGTAGCACTTGGTGTAATCCTTCCTCTTATTGCAAAGAAGGAAAAAGCTAATAAATAAACACTTGTAATATAGATGTTTAATCAAAAAACTCTAGAGGTATAATCCTCTAGAGTTTTTTTTATGTTTATTTAGAATATGAAGTGATACTATAATCTTGGATGTAGTTATTAAAAGAATTATAAGGTATTCTGTTATGAAGAAGAAATCGATTATTGCAATTATAGTTATTACTTTGACTGTTATACTGATTGTAATAGCAAAAAGTATATATCATTCAGGGAAAAGTAAAGAAAACAAACCTAAACAAGAAATAGATGTTGAGAGTTTTTTGGATGATGATGTGAAGAGCATTAATAAGTATTACAAGGATCGAGAATATGTTTTTACGGAAAATGAGTATATAGAAGCTTTTGAAGATATGAGACAGAAGTCGATTTATGCCCAAAGAGCATCAGTTAGAGAAAAAAAGCTGAAGAGTGAATCGTGGAATATTTACGATTTTTCAGTAGTGATGCAAAATGGTAAACGATTTAATGTGTTTCTTGTAGGGGATGAAAAAACATCATATTTAATGGTTTATGAAAAAAAGAAATATAGTTACTTTAAACTAAAGAAGGAGTACTTTTTCGATATAGCTAAACCTTTAGTTAATAATGCAAAGGCAGAATCAATCAAAAGTCTCGCCCTAGAAAAATCTTTATTAGAAAAAGCTGAAATAGAATATATTGGAATATATTCGGGTGGTTCTTTGAAAAAATTCTATGATGAGGTAGAAATAAATAAAATCATAGATATTATTCAACATTTAGAAAAAACAGATGTAAGTAAACAACTAGAATTAATGGATGAAGATAATGGGGCTGGAAACACAAGAATTATAGTAAAGTTTAAAGGTGGAAAAGAATACGAATTATATGTAGGTTCTCCAAATACGAAATATGATTTTGCTGAAATAAAACTTAACGACAACAGCGAAATATCCGTTCTTAAACTAGAGAATAAGTATAGAAATTTATTTTACGAAGTATATATGTCTCTTCTGACAAAGAAAGGTGCTTCTGAACAAGAAGAGAAAAACATAACCAGAAATAATTGATTAAATGCAAGTGATATCTTATTATGAGATATCACTTGTTTTTTTGTTAGAAAGGAAGCTTATGAAACTGAACAGTATTCATCATATAGCTATCATAGTTTCGGATTTGGATGCAGCGAAAGAATTCTATGTGGGGAAGCTCGGCTTTGAAATTATACGCGAGAACCATCGACCAGAGAAACATGATACGAAGTTGGATTTGAGAATTGACGCAGAAACAGAACTGGAAATCTTCGCGGTTGAGAATTCTCCTAAACGTCCGTCATATCCGGAGGCCTGTGGACTTCGTCATCTGGCTTTTTTGGTAGCTAATATAGAAGAAACGGTTGCTGAACTCGAGTCGCTCGGAATCGAATGTGAGCCTATTCGAACAGATGATTATACGGGAAAAAAGATGACCTTCTTTAGGGATCCTGACGGATTGCCTCTAGAGCTACATGAGTGAGGTGAAAGCGAGTGGAAGAAAAAAGTAACCAAATATAATATTAAAATTTTGTGAAATTATTTTCAAAAAATTGCTTGTCGATTATTGCGTAAAGAAATATAATTGGTAATGGAAAACGTTAATCATTTAACAGTATTCAAAAAGGGTGTTTAAGGAGGAATTTTATTATGGCAAGTTTTACATT
>DAISYI010000105.1:2964-4997 GCA_036825385.1 Lachnospiraceae bacterium
AGGCAAATGTGATAAAATAATATATGAGGGCAGCAATAATATTTGCCCGAAATGTCAAACGCACAGGAGGAGTTTTTATTATGGCACGTTTTACATTACCTAGAGATGTATATCATGGCAAAGGCGCACTTGAAGCATTAAAGACTCTCGAGGGTAAGAGAGCTATCATCTGCACTGGTGGCGGTTCAATGAGAAGGGGCGGTTTCCTTCAGAAGGTAGAAGATTACCTTAAGGAAGCTGGAATGGAAGTAGAATTATTTGAAGGTATCGAGTCTGATCCTTCAGTTGAAACAGTTATGAAGGGTGCTGAAGCTATGAGCAAATTCCAGCCAGACTGGATTGTTGCTATCGGTGGCGGATCACCTATCGATGCTGCTAAGGCTATGTGGATTAAGTATGAATATCCAGAAACAACTTTCGAAGATATGTGCAAGGTATTCGGTCTTCCAAAGCTTCGTACAAAGGCACATTTCTGTGCTATTTCTTCAACATCAGGTACAGCTACAGAAGTAACAGCATTCTCAATCATCACAGATTATAACAAGGGTATTAAGTATCCTATCGCTGACTTTGAAATCACACCAGACGTAGCTATCGTAGATCCTGAGCTTACACATACTATGCCACATAAACTTGTAGCTCATACAGGTATGGATGCTATGACACATGCTATTGAAGCATATGTTTCTACAGCAAACTGTGACTACACAGATGCACTTGCTATCCATGCTATCGAGATGATTCAGGAATCACTCGTTAAGTCTTACAATGATGATGAAGCATCTAGAGACGAAATGCACAATGCACAGTGCCTCGCTGGTATGGCATTCTCAAATGCTTTACTTGGAATCGTTCATTCTATGGCACACAAGACAGGTGCTGTATTTGCTGATTATGGCGCACATATCATTCATGGTGCTGCTAATGCTATGTACCTTCCAAAGGTTATCGCATTTAACGCAAAGGATCCAGTTGCAAAGAAGAGATATGGTGTTATCGCTGATTATATGCATCTCGGTGGATCAAATGATGATGAGAAAGTTGAACTTCTTATCAAATATCTCAGAAAGATGAACGATGATTTGAATATTCCTCACTGCATCAAGCATTACGGCGCAGATGGACTTCCAGCAGAGGAAGGCTTCGTTCCAGAAGAAGTGTTCCTTGAGAGACTTCATGATATCGCAGCAAATGCTATTCTCGATGCATGCACAGGCTCAAATCCTCGCCAGCCAAGCCAGGAAGAGATGGAAAAACTTCTTAAGTGCTGCTACTATGATACGGAAGTTGATTTCTAAAATGGGGCTAATATTGCTCAAAAAAAAGAGGAAAATGTGCCACTTTTGTTGCATGCCTCGTATATAATATAAGAGTGGGTGTTACATAGTTAACTTTAAACGGATATTTAGTTAAAGGGGTAAGAAATGAAGTATTTGGTAGTTGACGATGAAAGACTTATTCTTAAAGATGAAGTAAGAATGCTCCATAGCGTTTTAGGGGAAGATAACGAAATATTCGCTGTGGACAATAGTGAGGAAGCATTGGAAATCGCTAAGCGCGAAAGGCCATATGTCGTATTTCTTGATGTGAACATGCCTGATGTCGACGGATTCGAACTTTCGAAGAAAATCGTACATGATTCTCCAGAATCAAATATCGTATTTGTAACAGGTTATGGTGAACATGGTCCGGAGATTTCGGCTGATGTAAATGCTAGTTCTGTACTCTTGAAACCAGTCACAAAGATTGAAATTCAGGATGCTATGCTTCGTCTGAGAAAACCTAGAATTTAATTTGTAAAGCTTGGGAGTGTAATGCTCTCAAGCTTTTTATTTTTAATAAATTTAAATAGTGCTATTATATGTGTAGTATAAAAGTTATTCTTATTAATAAAGATATGAAAGGAAAATAATATGAAGATTGCAATGGCAAATGATCACGCAGGAACAGCGATGAAGAATGAGATAAAAGCTTATCTCGAATCAGAAGGACATGAGGTGAAGGACTTCGGGACATATGACGAGGAGGGCTGC
>DAISYI010000106.1:0-4985 GCA_036825385.1 Lachnospiraceae bacterium
GCGCCTGTAGCTTTACTTACTTCTGTTCCTCTTTCATTTCCATGCATAGGAGCTTTCTTGTAAACTGTTTCATTTCCGTTCTTAAGACCAAGGTTAGGTCTGACCACGTCTACTTCGATTCCTAAACGTTCTACGAGAATATAACCTACTGTTCCATCATCAAGTGTTACCTTCAGTTCTACTGATGTGAAGAATCCAGATGTAAACTCTACCTTGTTTCCTGTAATCTTTACAGCACCATTTGAATCAGCGTTTTCGAGTTTAGATACAGTCTTTCCCATAACTGCTGAGACTGTAAAGTCATCCTGACCATAATATACTGCTGTTTTTGCAGGATCATCCTTTGATGTCTGCGAGATTTCTACAGCATCTGAATAAACTGTATCATCATACATATCTGGTCTCATATCGGCTGAAACTTCTACACCCCTAGCCTCTTTAGTAATGATAGTGATGTTTTGAATCATGAAACCATATACCGGAGAATCCTTGTATGTACTATCTTCATCTGCATAATACTCTAATCCAAATGTCCACATTGTTTTAGTTTTAGTAATAGTACGTACTTCGAGAGGATTCATACCATGAGGTCCACCAGTTAACGCTGATGAGTTTCCTACTGTGTGTGAATATGTGACTTTTTTACTAGGATTCTGTAAATCCTCAAATGACTTTACTGTAAAAATAAGGTCATCAAGACTAGTCTTATCAAGCTGGATAACTGTATCATTTACAACCGGATAGTCAGTACCGTCGATTGTCATAACAATCTTCGGCTCTGGTTCTGGAAAATTGCCGCCAGTGTCATTACTTGGGTCGTTGCCGCCCTGTCCGCCAGTCTGTTTTGCAACAATATCAAATGTCAATGTTCCGCTAGGATAACCCCCTTCTGATGTTTTTGAACCTAATGTTGTCTTATTATTATTTACTGTTAAAGTAGTCGAAAAATTATTGTCACCAGTTACTTTACATTCCATCTTATCTGAACTAAATCCCGATAGGACAATTTCATCTGTCAAAGCAAGTTCAACACCATTTTCATCCATAAAATTATTAACGCTTCCAACAGATGTAATGTCAACACTACCCGCATCTCCTAAATCATAGTGATTGTGCGTAAACTTTACCGTTAAATTCAGATCTGTTGCCTTCGCAGTCATCGCTGCTTTCGGGAACACTAGCCCGAAGACCATCGCTAGCATAGCTAAGAATGCTATTCCCTTTCGTTTCGTCATATTTAGTTCTCCCTTCATATATATTAATTCGCAAATTTATTGCCAATACTATTCTAACGCTACAGACAAGTATTCTGAAATTAAATAAAAATAAAGAAAAACCGCACTACAATAAGTAGTTGCGGCTTTTTCCGAAAACACTATCTATATAAAGTTAATTATACATTAAATCTAAATACGATTACGTCGCCGTCCTGAACGACATATTCTTTTCCTTCGAGACGAAGAAGACCTGCTTCTTTTGCCTGTGTGTGGCCACCACAGTTCATGAGATCATCGTAAGAAATAACTTCGGCGCGGATGAAACCACGTTCGAAATCTGTATGGATTTTTCCTGCTGCCTGTGGAGCCTTTGTGCCCTTTACGATAGTCCATGCACGAGTCTCGTCTTCACCAGATGTGAGGAAAGAAATGAGACCGAGGAGCTTGTAGCTAGCTTTGATAAGCTTGTCGAGACCTGACTCTGACATGCCGAGTTCTTCGAGGAACATCTGCTTCTCTTCGTCATCGAGCTCAGACATCTCCTGCTCCATCTCAGCAGAAACTACGTATACTTCGGAACCATCAGCTGCAGCTTTTTCCCTAACAGCCTTTACGAATTCGTTGTTCGCGCCTTCATCAGCGATGTCATCCTCAGAAACGTTTGCAGCGTAGATTACTGGCTTAGATGTGAGGAGGTCATAGCTTCCGAAGTAAGCTTCTTCATCCTCATCCTTTGTCTCGAATGTCTTCGCCATATTGCCCTCTTCGAGGTGTGTACGGAGACGCTCAAGCATCGCTACTTCCTTCTGAAGAGTTTTGTCCATACGTGACTGCTTAGCAATCTTCTGGTATCTTCTCTCGAGGATTTCCATATCAGAAAAAAGGAGCTCGAGGTTGATTGTTTCGATATCTCTAATAGGATCGATGCTTCCATCTACGTGAACGATGTTTGAATTCTCGAAACAACGAACTACATGAACGATAGCATCACACTCTCTGATGTTTGCAAGGAACTGGTTTCCGAGACCTTCACCCTTGCTCGCACCCTTTACGAGACCTGCGATATCTACGAATGAGATTACAGCTGGAACTTTCTTCTTTGAGTTGTACATCTCTGTGAGCTTATCAACTCTTTCGTCAGGTACGTTTACGACTCCGACGTTTGGATCTATTGTGGCGAAAGGATAGTTCGCAGCAAGCGCACCAGCCTTTGTAAGTGAATTAAAAAGTGTGGATTTACCGACGTTTGGTAAGCCTACGATTCCTAGTTTCATAAATATATATCTCCATTTCTTTCAAATCCCCTATTGGTGCGGTTTGTAAGGCTTTTTCACCTTCCAACCTTGGAATATTTACACCAATTTTACACCAATCATAATTTGGGATGTATTTCCATATATCACTATAGGACGTTTTTAAAACTGTCCACGAAAGAAGCTTCAAATTTTTGATGCTCCTTTATCTTTTCCTCTTCCGTGTTATGCACATATAAATCCATTGTCGTAGATATATGCGCATGTCCTAAGATTTCTTGCAATGTCTTAGGTCTCATTCCAGCTTCAATACATCTGGTCGCATAGGTATGTCTAAGTGAATGCATCGATATTTTCTTTATCTTTGCTTTCTTACATATCTTTTCCAGGGTCGTATCATAAGACGTATTCTTTGTCGGCATTCCATTTCGATTAACAAACACGAATTCTTCCCACTGTTTATCCTTTACATAACGAAACTTACGATTGTCATAACGTTGCTTTAGCATTTCATAAGCAACATCTGTCATTGGTATTTTTCGATGTCCGGATTTCGTTTTCGGCGGACCAATGTAAAATCTCTGCTCACTAAAGCGATACTCCATGGTTCTGTTTACCGTGATTTGTCTATTCTTAAAATCAATATCATCCCACTGCAATCCCATAATCTCGCCCATACGCATCCCAGTCTGTAATACTAATAGATACTGTCCAAAATTAGAACAATCCCTAGCTTCTTCCATAAATCGAATCTGCTCATCTACTGTAAGAAACCGAACATGTTTCTCAATTTCTTTTGGTACACGAACCATCTTATTCATAGGAGACCGTGGTATCACTTCATTAATGAATGCATAATAGAACATGCTTTGCATTGTAATACGTGTTTTATCAATCGTAGAACCTGCATAAGAATCCATCATATTATTCAATACCTGCTGACAATGCAATGTTTTCACATCGAATATCTGCATATCGCCTATCACCGGGCCGATATTCTTTTGATACCGCTCACGATAATTCCTTACCGTATTGTATCTTACTGTCGGCGTTTTGATATTCTCGATCCAGTACTGAAACCACTGATCTACTGTCATAAATCCGGTTGTCATTCCACTTAAGCTATTGATACGAAGTTTCTCCTCTTCTATCCAGCATTTGGCTTCTTGCGGATTATGAAAATATTTCTCATGCCTTTTCCCTGTGCGATCTGTAAATCTAGCTGTGTATAAACCATCCTTTCTCTGGCAAACACCTCTTGCAAGTTTTCGGCCAGTCAAACTTTTTCCCATGTGACTCTATAGACCTCCTTTCTTGTTGAAAGTCAGCCTATTCCTTAACCTTTCAAATTCTACCATATTCTAGCCTTTTGTTCAATAAAGCCTGTTATAGAGCGATTTTATGCTCCAGGTAGTTTTCAAATTCTTTACGTTTGACCAACCTCTTTCTCCCTACATAGATGACAAACGGACACATTGGTTCATTTAACATCAATTCAATCTTGTTAATACCTATATTGGTATACAGCGCTGCCTCTTTGATGGTTAGTAAATATTTGTTTTCAATTGGTATACTTTCATCCTTTCTAACTTCCATACTTTTCCCCCAAACTCTTAACACACTATACAGTTTTAATGTCACTAAATATATATTTATGAAATAGACGGCGCAGTTCCTACACCTAGTGCGTCTGACATTTGCTGTGCAAAAATTAAGTGACTGGTATTCTAATCCCTAAATCAAAATATCAGTCACATCATGTATCAAGCCGTCTCTCTATATGCAGTTTTCAAGGTCCGTTCCTGCAGATTATCTAAAGAATGTGCTTATGATTAGTCCGACCTAGAAGGTAGTCTGTTGAAACATCATATAATTCAGCCAATTCGCTCAAAAGATGTACCGGTATTTCACGTTCACCGGATTCGTATCTTTGATACGTTTGTTGAGATATATTCAATTTCAATGCCACGTATGCCTGTTTTAGATCTTCATCCTCTCTCAGGTCACGTATCCTCCTATATTGATACTTCATAGTTAATCTGCTCTCCTTCCTTGATAATACCGAAAAGGCGCAGATAATCGGGGTTTTACATCCGAATGGATGTAAAGTTTTTATGTACAAAAAAAGCGACAGCACTTACACTAAAATGTTTTCTTTCATTGTGTAAATGACTGTCGCTATTATTGTTTGCACCTCGTAAAATCTAAGTAAGTCTAAAAATCCCCATTGTATTCTATTAGACAAGGTGTCCTTTAAACTCGACTTGATATTTCAAGGAGCAGCTTTTATTCAATTGTATTTACATCCTATGGTTTTGACCAAATTGGTCAAAAAAGACACGCCTCATTAAAAAAGCGCGTCTTAATCTTCATTATTTTCTTTTATCTTCTTCCTCGTAGAAACATACGAATCATCAACAACTCGTACGCTATCTTCTATCCTGAGTTCTAGCAAATCACAAATACGACAAATTGTTTCTAGTTGGATTCCTTTATCATGCTCCAACTTATCTAT
>DAISYI010000107.1:0-4886 GCA_036825385.1 Lachnospiraceae bacterium
TGAGTAGTCCTACTCCCTGTCCACCAGCGATACCGAAGTCAGCTTCTTTTGCTTCACCGGGACCATTTACTACACATCCCATTACAGCGACCTTGATATCGAGTGGAATATCTCGAACCATCTCTTCAGTCTTCTCGGCAAGACCAATTAAATCAATTTCTGTACGACCACATGTTGGGCAAGAAACGATTTCCACTCCACCCTTTCTAAGGCCGAGTGTCTTTAGAATCTTCTTTCCTGCTTCGATTTCAAGAACAGGATCACCTGAAAGTGAAACACGAATTGTATCACCGATTCCCTGTGAAAGAATTAGCGAAAGTCCAACAGCTGATTTAAGACTACCTGAAAAAACTGTACCAGCTTCAGTGATTCCTACATGCAAAGGGAAATCAGTTTTTTCAGAAATAAGTTCATGTGCTTTCTTCGCCATAAGAACGTCTGATGATTTGATGCTGATTACGAGATTATCGTAACCCATATCTGTGATAAGCTTCGCTTTTGAAAGCGCACTTTCCACGAGACCTTCAGCTGTAACTCCGCCGTATTTCTCTACGAGTTCTTTCTCAAGAGAACCGCTGTTTACGCCGACACGAATAGGAATATTCTTCTCTTTACATGCATCTACGACAGCCTGAATACGGTCTGTAGATCCAATGTTGCCAGGATTGATACGAATCTTATCAGCGCCGCATTCAATCGCTTTTAAGGCCAATCTATAATCGAAATGAATATCAGCAACAAGTGGAATATGTATTCTCTTCTTGATTTCACGAATTGCTTCAGCATCTTCCATTGTTGGGCAAGCACAGCGAATGATATCGCATCCTGCTTTTTCCAGTTCGAGAATCTGAGCAACTGTTGCATCGACATCTCTCGTCTTTGTATTTGTCATGGACTGAATGAGAATCGGATTATTACCACCGATAACTTTATTACCGATATGTACTTCTCTCGTTTTTCTTCTTTCCATAACTAGTCCTTTCTAAAACTACATAAGAAGTTTTCTAATATCATTTCCCATTACGAGAACCATAAGTCCCATAAGTATTACAAAGCCAGCATAATTAAGAGTCATCTCTACCTTCTCAGATGGTTTCTTTCGAGTTATCATCTCAAAGATGTATAGAAGAATTCTTCCACCATCGAGCGCAGGAATTGGAAGGAGATTCATAACTCCAAGGTTTGCAGAAAGAAGCACAACCATATAAATCATCTGCATAACAGCTTCAAAGACACCATACTTGATTGTCTCATTGTAACTATCACCTATCTGCTTCACGATGCCGACCGGGCCAGACATATCATTTAACGTTACTTTACCGGTAAACAGCATCCTAAGACTTTCAACAGTAACGTAGATAAGCTGCTTCACCTGATATGTACCATGCGCTACTACATCAAGTGCATTTCCTCTTACAGCTTTTGTTTCAAACTGAACGCCGAAGAGATATCTCTTTGCCTTCTTATCATACTTAGGTGTGATAGTCGTCGTATGCTTCTTGCCATTTCTAATATATTCAGCTTTTACCTTCTCGCCTGGATGGAAGAATGAATAATAAGTTACTTCCTGATGAAAATGAACGTGATACTTTCCAAGTTTAGTAATTTCATCTCCGCTCTTAAGTCCCGCTTCAGAAGCCGCAGAATCCTTGAGCACATTATCAACCTTTGCAGGTACATATCCTGTGCAACCAATCAAAACAATCGAAAGCACAAGCGCTAAGATGAAATTAAATAACGGACCTGCAAACACAATCAAAAATCTCTGCCATACAGTCTTCTTCTGGAAGGATCTCTCATCGTCGGATGATTCCTCCTCACCTTCCATAACGCAAGCGCCACCGAAAGGAAGAAGATGCACGGAAAAATCAGTTTCTCCACACTGCTTTCCAAACAATCTAGGTCCGAGACCTATCATGAATTCGTTTACTCTAACATTGCACGCTTTTGCCACAATGAAGTGTCCAAATTCATGAAAGATTACTATGAGTCCAAATATGAGTATCGCAATAATGATGTTCAAAACAATCCCCTTCTACACTTTTAGTTACGTGAAAGTACGTAATCGTGTGCTGCTTTTTCAGTATCAAGTATTTCTTCTACAGTTGGATTTGCGATAAATGTAGCATTATTCATCGCGCCTTCAATCAAGTTTGGAATATCTACAAATCTAATCTTCTCTTCAAGGATAAGTGATACAGCTTTTTCGTTAGCCGCATTAAAGACTGTCGGAATATTTCCACCTCTATCCATTGCGTCAAACGCAAGCTTAAGACCTCTAAATGTATCGAGATCAGGTTTTTCAAAATGAAGTGTTCCGACTTTGAAGAGATCAAGCTTTAATGAATCTAATTCAGGGCGTTTAGGATAGGTAAGTGCATACTGAATAGGAATTCTCATATCAGGCGCACCCATCTGTCCCATCACAGCACCGTCTTCAAACTGAACAGCTGAATGTAGGATGCTTTCTGGATGAACGAGAACTTCGATTCTATCTCTGCCAACTCCGAAGAGCCATCCAGCCTCCATTACTTCCAAGCCTTTATTTATCATTCCTGCAGAATCGATTGTAACTTTCTTTCCCATGTCCCAATTTGGATTCTTAAGTACATCAGAAAGTGTTACATTCTGCATCATATCTTTAGTGTAGCCTCTAAGTGAACCGCCAGAAGCTGTGAGAAGAATCTTGTCGATTCTATTTTCTTCTTCTCCCTGAAGGCTCTGAAAGATAGCACTATGTTCACTATCGACAGGAAGAATCTTTACTTCATTTATTCTAGCTTCTTCCATAACAATATGACCTGCACAGACAAGTGTTTCCTTGTTCGCAAGTGCAATATCTTTGCCTGTTCTAATTGCTTCTAATGTAGGTCTGATACCGAGCATTCCTACAATTGCAGTTACCAGAATATCTGATTCACTGTCACGAGCAACTTCTAGAAGGCCATCCATTCCATAATAGATTTTTACATCGAGGTCCTTAATGGATGCTGAAAGCTCTTTCGCTTCTTTCTCACTATATACAGAAACAAAGGACGGATTAAACTTACGAATCTGTTCCTCTAAAAGTTTTATGTTTTTTCCGCAAGAAAGTGATGTGACCTTAAATTTATCACTGTGCTGTGAAATAACATCCAATGTCTGTGTTCCGATGGAACCTGTAGAACCTAGAATAGCTACATTTTTCATATCGTCTCTCTTCATTTAAAAGTTATTTACAAAATATGTTGCAAGGAAAAATACGATTGGTGCAGTGATGATGATTGAATCAAATCTGTCGAGTACACCACCGTGACCAGGTATAAGCTTTCCGTAATCTTTAATATCGTTATCTCTCTTAATAGCTGATGCTGCGAGATCGCCAACCATTGAAACGAGCGCACCAATTGCACCGATAACTCCGAGAGCGAGTATACCAGTTGTGTTAAGGTTCATCTGATCCTTGAGAACGAATGAATAAAGCATAATTAGAAATGCTGCTCCTACTACGCCACCCACAGCTCCTTCGATTGATTTCTTAGGGCTGAGTACAGGCGCCATCTTATGCTTTCCGAAAAGTCTTCCTACGCAGTAAGCGCATGTATCTGAACCCCACGCACAGAGGAAGATAAGCCATACGAGGTATTTACCCTGTGTAGGAATCTCTCTTGTGAGGTAAATAAATGAAAGCATTACAGAAACATAGAAGAATCCGAAGAATGTAGCGAGGGTCTTAAGTGTATTGTACCTTGGATAAGCAAACACATAGATACCGAGAACTACAATCAAAAAGATAATTGTATAAAGAACCGGATTCTTTACAAAGCCAAATTCAATGTTTAAATAGTAGAAAATAGTCATCAGATAGCCGCTTATAGCAAGAATAGTTTTTTCCATGCCAAGCGCTCTATAAAGTTCAAATGAACCGATGATTGAAAGTACAAATGTAGATGCGAGAAGCACCTTTCCGCCAGTGATGATAAGTAATAATGCAAGTGCAACCAGAACGATTCCACTAATAAGTCTAGTACGAAACATTTTTTCTCCTTAATCTATACGGCACCAAATCTGCGGTGTCTCATTTCATAAACTTCAATTGCCTTCTTTAGTTCTTCTTCATCGAACTCTGGCCAAGCAACTTCTGTGAAATAGAATTCGCTGTAGCTAAGCTGCCACATGAGGAAGTTTGAAAGGCGCTGCTCTCCACTTGTTCTGATCATAAAGTCCGGATCCGGAATACCCGCAGTATCAAGTGAATCTGAGATATCTTCTTCTGTAAGTTCAGACACATCTCTTCCTTCACTTTCTGCTTTTTTAGCAGCTTTAATAAAGCCTCGTCTCATCTCATCGCGACTTCCATAATTAATCGCAAGTATAAGTGTGAGGCCAGTCAAATCTGAAGAATAATCTTCTAGTTTTTCAATTGTTTCCTGAAGCTCTTTAGATAAACCTGTTTTGTCACCGATAACTTTGAATCTCATGTTATCTCGTCTGCATGTCTTCATACATTTGTTGAGATAAGTATTTAGAAGTGTCATTAGTGTCTTTACTTCGCTTTCAGGCCTCTTCCAGTTCTCTGTGGAAAAAGCATATAAAGTAAGATATTTAATCCCAAGGTCGTGTGCTGCTCGACATATCTTCTCGACATTCTCCGCTCCAACCTTATGTCCATATGTTCTAGGTTTCCCTTGAGCTTTCGCCCATCTGCCATTACCATCCATAATAATAGCAAGTGACTGTGGAACACTCATAGTATTTCTTCTTTCTTTTTAGTATTTTCAATCAACCTATTATACTAGAAATGGATAAAATAATAAAGACTATCTAATTAGTAAGGATTAAATTTAAAAAGAATGAGGTGACCCCTTAAAGTTAGACTTTTTACGAGACGACTTCGGTCGTCTCGT
>DAISYI010000108.1:0-2278 GCA_036825385.1 Lachnospiraceae bacterium
CCATGAATTTCGACATATCTTTAAACTTAGTAGACTCTTCATTTGTCTCTACACACTTTGATAAATCATCATTATCAATATATCTTTCTACATACTCTAGGATATCATTCATTCTTTTATTGTAAGAACTATAAAATGCATTTGAAAAAGACCGATACGTCAAGAAACTAAATAGAACGCACAGTAATAGTAGGAATACAGAAACTCCAATATAAAGACTTCTTTTTAATGATTTCTTCGGTTTATTCATAAGAAACACTCCTACATCCAACCTTTAAACCATTTATACACTGTACTTAATGTCATTATATTATAAGAATTCCCTAATCACACTACTTTTTAAAACTTTCATTATTTGAAGAAATAAAAAAAGCTCACCCCAATGGGGTGAGCCTTAAATTTCATATGTATTCAGCTAAATTATTCAGCTACATATGGCATAAGTGCCAAATGACGTGAACGCTTGATAGCTGATGTAAGAGATCTCTGGTGCTTTGCACATGTTCCAGTGATTCTTCTAGGAAGGATCTTACCTCTCTCAGAAACATACTTCTTAAGAGTTGCAACATCCTTGTAGTTGATTTCTGTATCTTTTCCACAGAATACGCAGACCTTTCTTCTACGTCTCATAGGACGTCTTCTGCTAGGTCTCTCTGTGCGCTCTTCATTGTTTGCCATGAGTATACCTCCTGCTTATATTAGCCAAATGGAAGCTCGTCAACGATTCCATCTGCGATGCTCATAAAACCATCTCCGGCATCACTTGTAGTTCCCTGCTCTGCTGGTGCAGCTGCTGGAGCACTACCTGCCATGCTATCTACATTTCCCTGAGAAGACTTAGACTCGGCGAACTCAATGTTGTTGGCAATGATTTGCATTCCGTAGACCTTCTGTCCTTCTTTATTTGTATAATTATCGTTTCTAAGTTCACCATCTAAGAGAATCTTAGTTCCCTTTCTGAGATACTTCTCTGAGAATTCTCCAAGACGTCCGAATGCTGTGATGTTAAAGAAATCAGCTGAAGGCTCACCTTCACGCTTAAATCTACGATCTACTGCAATTGAAAATCTCGCAACAGCAGTATTATTAGCGCCACCATATCGAACTTCTGGATCGCGGGTCAATCTGCCCATAAGAATGATTTTATTCATAGTTTCTATCCTTCCTGATCTTATGCCTCGTCAGCGCGAACACATAAGAAACGAAGTACGTTGTCCATAATACGAATTTCTGATTCGATCTGAGCTGGTACATTACCTTCTGCATCGAAATGGATGTAGTAGTAATAACCCTCTGATACCTTCTGAATTTCGTAAGCAAGCTTCTTCTTGCCTGCTTCTTCGACGTCAGCGATTACTCCACCGTAACGTGTAACAAAGCCCTTAGCTTTTTCTACTACGGCAGCTCTCGCATCGTCTTCGATCTTGGCATTCACAACGAGTGCTAATTCATACTTGTTCATGCGATTTACCTCCTTCTGGCCTTAGGCCTTCTCTTTCAAAAGAGAAAGCAAGGAATTTATCATATACCACAGTGCACTATGATAGCATGGTCCCATCAAAAATGCAAGTGGAATTTTCACACTTTTTGGCACAATTTATATAATTTTCCCGATTGGAAAAAGCTTAAATCTTAAGTCTTTCTAAAGTCTTTCCGATGGACTCATGTATGACTAAATCAGCCATTCCATCACGTGCAGTTTCCGATTTGTTTATAACTACAATATGCTTACCTCGGAAATAATCTATAAACCCTGCTGCCGGATAAACTACAAGAGAAGTTCCGCCCACGATAAGAAGATCTGCAGTCGCTATCTCCTTTATCGTCTCCATTATTACATTCTCATCTAAGCCTTCTTCATAAAGAACCACATCCGGCTTTATATCGCCGCCGCACATCTTACACTTAGGTACACCCTCAGCTTTATGTGCTAGCATATATTCACCATCGTAGAACTCATGGCATTTTTCGCAGTAGTTTCTATGGACGCTTCCATGAAGTTCTAGAACCTTCTTGCTTCCAGCCATCTGATGAAGTCCATCGATATTCTGAGTAATTACTGAAGTCAGCTTTCCCTTCTCTTCCATTTCAGCAAGCTTCTTATGCGCGATATTAGGCTTGATTCCCGAAACTAAAAGCTTGTCGAAATAGTACTCATAGAATTCATCCTTCTTCGCAAGGTAGAAAGAATGACTGAGAATCGTCTCAGGTGGATACTTATACTTCTGATTATACAGGCCATCCACCGAACGAAAGTCTGGAACACCGCTTTCAGTAG
>DAISYI010000108.1:2288-4833 GCA_036825385.1 Lachnospiraceae bacterium
GCCCCACCGAAGAAAACTACTCTATCCGCTTCATCTACATATTCCTGAAGCTTTGCAATCTGTTCATCAAAAGTCATACTTCCTCCTTCCCCGAGATTTAACTCATACTAATTCTTCAAAAGCGCATTATAGACATCTCTCTTTGAAACGCCTCTGTCCTTTGCAACCTTCTTCATAGCTTCCTTTTTATCGATTCCCTGGCTTAGATAAACATCCATATGTTCCTCTAAACTAAGGTTTTCCCACTTCGCTTTCGCTTCTTCCTCGAGAGCTTCCTTTGAAAGTCCTTCGATTACGATAGCATACTCACCACGTGGTTCTACTTCTTTATAGTATTCAATCGCTTCTGAAATTGTGAATCGAAGCACTTCCTCGTGAAGTTTAGTAAGTTCTCGAACCAGGGCAATATTTCTATCACCAAGCTTATTCAAAAGCTCAGGGAGTGTCTTTCTCAAATGGTGAGGTGCCTCATACATGATAATTGTTCTGGTCTCGCGAGCCATTTCAGTAAGAACTCTCTCTCTTTCCTTCTTATCCTTTGGAAGAAATGCCTCGAAAGCTAATCTTCTACAAGGAAGTCCAGAAATAATAGCTGCATTTACGAAAGCAGCCGGTCCAGGAATAGTTGTTACCGTAATTCCAGCACTTATACACATTCTGACAAGTTCTTCACCCGGATCTGAGATTCCCGGTGTTCCTGCGTCAGTGATGAGCGCTACGTTTTTTCCCTCCTGCATCGCACGCACGAGTTCCTGCCCCTTCTCTATCTTGTTGAATTCATGATAGCTCGTCATCTCTGTCTTGATTTCAAAGTGATTGAGAATCTTTATAGAATTACGAGTATCTTCCGCCGCAATCAAATCAGCTTCCTTAAGCGTTCTGATTGCGCGCATACTCATATCTTCCAGATTTCCAATCGGTGTAGCAACGAGGCTAAGCATTCCTGAATCGGACATATCTATCTCCTAATCTCTGTATATCGAAAGTATTTCGTCTGTATAGACATTCTCTTCTTTATAAACGATAAGCGGCTTCTCGACAGTAAGCCTGGACTTCGCGCCCTTCACGCCTTCCACGAGAACCATGTTCGGCTCCTTATCAACATATGGATACACGAGTCTCATTCGCTTTGGTTCAATTTTGTACTTATGCATTTCGGAAAAAAGTTCCACAAGTCTAAACGGTCTATGAACAAAATAGCACCTTCCATTATGTTTTAGAAGTCTTGCTGTCTCACGCACTACATCTTCCAAAGTACAAAGAGCTTCATGTCTAGCGATATACTTTGCTTCGTTTGGGTTCTTAATTCCTGCCATACTCTTCATATATGGTGGGTTTGATGTCACTACATTAAAAGAAGATGCCCCAAATATCTTCGAGGCATCTTTTACATCTCCAGTAACAATCTTTACCCGATCCTCTATATGATTCATCTCCATCGAACGATTCGCCATTTCAGCGATATCTTCCTGAATTTCGAGTCCCATAATCGACTTCGCTTCTGTCTTCGCATATAGAAGAATCGGTAAAATCCCATTTCCTGTACACAGGTCGACAACCTTCTCATTCTTCTTTACATTAGCAAACCCTGACAGAAGTACCGCATCCATACCAAAGCAGAACTTGCTTGGATTCTGGATGATGTAGAGATCATCTCTATCTATCGAATCGATTCGTTCCCCATCTTTCTTCCATTCGGACAAATCCATCTACTTACTTCCAATCGGTATTAAAACTTTTCTCTTGTCTTGTTCTTATTATTAGGCTTGAACTTCTTATTGTTGTTCTTTGAGAAGTTCTTTTTAGGACCCTTCTTGTTAAACTTCTTCTTGTCTCCGTCCTTCTGGCCGTTTCCATTGAAGTTCTTCTTCTTGAAGTTACCCTGCTTCTTGCCCTTGAAATCTCGAGAATGCTTCTTATTGCCCTCTTCCTTGAATTCTTCTTCAGCTTTAATAAGTGATTCTTCGAGCTCCTCAAGCTGTTCGAGCTTCTCAAGTTCCTTCTCGTCTACCTTCTCCTCCATCTGAATTGGATCCGGTCTTAAAATTTCAGCGGCAGCACTGTTCTGCTTATTGTGTTTTGCCTTCTTATGAACGAGCGGATCATACTTAAGCTCACTAGCGTGATATTCTCTAACTTCTCTAGAGTCACCGTTATCGGAAAAAACTCTAACTTTCTCACGTAGGATATCTACGCTCTGAACTTCTCCAAGTTTTCCATCCGGAGTAGTTACTTCGTCTCCACGTCTAGGAAGTCTCTTATTAAGTTCTTCATAAGCTTCTTCTTCGTTCTTCAGGCAGCACATAAGTCTCCCGCAAAGTCCTGAAATCTTTGTAGGATTAAGTGAAAGGTTCTGTTCCTTCGCCATCTTAATAGAAACAGGTGCGAAACCATTTAGGAAAGTCGCACAGCAAAGTTCTCTTCCGCAGATACCTATTCCACCTACAATCTTCGTCTCATCTCGAACACCAATCTGTCGAAGTTCGATTCTTGTATGGAATGATGAGGCAAGATCCTTTACTAATGCTCTAAAGTCTACTCGACC
>DAISYI010000109.1:0-2229 GCA_036825385.1 Lachnospiraceae bacterium
CAAACGTACGTCTCTTCTCAATCTCTTTTCTAACTACTGATGATTTCAAAACATCCTCCAAAAAACTTATTTTAATGAGCCATCATCCGACAAATCGGAAATCTTTGGCATTTTATTTATTACTTTTACAAATCCGCCCAAGTCTCCTGCTTCGCATGTTCCTAAGACCACTTTGTCATCTACACAACATGCATAGTAATAGAAACCATTACCGAATGCGGAAAAAGCATTTCCTTTTCGACTTCCACCACTTCCGGCTGCTGATGCAAAATACGAGGCCTGACTGCTGAAAAACTTCTGAGCATTCGTTTCAGAATCAAACTCAAGATACTGGAACGAAAGTGAGCTGTCACCATTCTGGGTTCCAGCAACCTTCCAGGCTGTAATCCCCTGAGACGCCCATTCAGGCTGGATGACATAATCATTACCGACACGGTCTCTCTCGATTACAACCATATGCTGTCCACGCATCGACTGAGCGAAAGATCTAAAGTTCAGTTTACTCCATGGCAAATTACATCCACTAAGAAGCAAAACCATAGAAAGCACCATTCCTAAAAGAACGTGCTTTACTACTTTACTATTTCTTCGTCCATTTGTCATCATAGTTGCCCCCCTTTTTTATCTAACCCAATATTTCATATGATACATATCAAGTCCCCAAGGCCCATCTAGCATATCTAAAAAATAGCCTGTTTTATATATTCCAGCTCTATTATATAGATTCTTAGACACCTCGATTTCTTCTTTTTTATTATCTTTATCTACAAAAGTGACATTATAGTAAGTTCTTCTATACTTACCGCCACCATGATAAATCCTCCTGTCCACAACAGTTACATCCTTATATGAATGTGAAGCTGTTAGATACACTCCCCAAAACATAATGAAGAATCCTATAAAAGCGATTACAAATAAAGACCCAAAATTCGTCCAGAAACTATTCGTTCTTATAATTTTTGCAAACCGAAAAAGTAGCCAAATCAAAACTGTAAGAACCGCGATTCCCTTTCCCCAATCCGCGAATGATGGATAGTTATACTTTGCACATGAAGAAATCGAAATCAGCCCATATATCAAAAGTGGATATAAAAGAGTATCTCCACTCAAGTATACTTTCTCGATTCTTTCCTTTACATCATCTTTGCTCTTTGATAACGAATCACTAACAACCCACATTCCACGGAAAACAATAAGAAGAATTGCGTCAATCAAAAGCACTAATAGATTTGATATAGCAACTACATTCATTCTTATATTTATATCTAAAGTATACACCAAAAACGCTGGAAGAATTACCGAAACAATTGCATATATGACCAATATTTTTCTTATAAATTTTACCTTAGAAACTCGCCTGTCATATTCTTCTGCACTTCCAAATGAAGCACGATCATAAGGTATGATATCTTCCAAATCATTTGACTTATATTTATTCTTCTTAGGCTTATTTCTTTTTTGTTTCTGCATTTCAAATACATTATCTGTATTCTGATTTTTCATTTACTTCTCTCCAAAGCTTTTTATTTACATTTATTCTAAAATACTTTTAGACAGAAAAAAAGCCTCTGCAAAATGCAGAGGCCTTAAATTTCTTACTTGAACTTGCGCTTACGTGCAGCTTCAGACTTCTTCTTACGCTTTACAGAAGGCTTTTCATAATGCTCTCTCTTGCGAATTTCCTGCTGAATGCCTGCCTTAGCACAGCTTCTTTTGAATCTGCGTAACGCACTGTCCAGAGATTCATTCTCCTTGACTATAACAGTTGCCATTGCTCTAACCAAACCTCCCTCCGGTTGCGTATTGTGCTGATTCAATGACCGAAAATTTCATTGCACTAGATATGATTATAGCATAAAAATCTGATTCGTCAATTCTATTTTGCAATTTTTAAGCCATTTACTCCCAAATCATCCGTAATTTTGCCTGTCACCATATCAACTCGAATACTATAATTCATCTCTAGTTGTCATATTCATCTAAAAAATGATGTTTAACACCTTTATCTTTATATGCTATTACAGTGGCAAGATTTACATTTTCCACGCTCTTAAAGATATTTGCTTCTACAAATGGATTGGACTTTTTTAATTCTTTAATAAGCATTCTTGTTTCTAGCCTTTTTGATTCACTTGTACCATCTACAGCACAACTGTCACAAGTCTCTGTAAAATGACAAGCACACTGAAGGAAATGCAATCCATGATATCTCTGCCAAGCAATAATATC
>DAISYI010000109.1:2239-4694 GCA_036825385.1 Lachnospiraceae bacterium
ACATAGGTCTTATCAATTCCATGCCTTCAAAATTTGACGAATGTAATTTAGGCATCATAGTCTGAACCTGACCGCCATATAACATTCCCATCAGAATAGTTTCAATTACATCATCATAATGATGACCTAAAGCAATCTTATTGCACCCTAATTCTTTTGCCTTCGCATAAAGATGACCACGACGCATTCTGGCACATAGATAACACGGATTTTTCTCTACTGTATCAACTGTATCGAAAATATCACTTTCATAAAAGATTACAGGAATACCAAGTAGCTTAGCATTACTTTCAATCAATTTCCTGTTAACTTCACTATAGCCAGGATCCATCACAAGGAATGTAAGTTTAAAATCAACCTGTCTATGCCTCTGTATCTCCTGAAAAAGCTTAGCCATCAACATAGAATCTTTTCCACCAGAAATACATACACAAATATGATCTCCATCTTTTATAAGTTCATAATTCTTACACGCCTTTGCAAAAGGAGAAAAAAGTTTCTTATGATATTTCTTGCGAATACTCTGTTCTATTTCTTCCCTCTTCGCAATCGTTTCTTTCTCATCTTCAGCAAATACTGCTTTAATCTCTGAACGTAAGAAACTTCCATAGCCTCCTTTTAGACTGTATGCTTCCAGCCCTTTATCCTGTAGAGACTCTGCATCATCTAAAGAAAGTTTCCCCATAGAACAGTAAAGAATTATCTTCTTATTCTGATCTAACTGTGGAATAACCTTATCAATATCATCCAAAAATAATTCATGAGGAATGTTAACAGCGCCAGGAATCATACCATATTTAGTTGCACCCTCATCTCTGGTATCAACCAAAAAAACATCCTCTGCATTTAAGTTTTCAAATTCCTCAAATGTAATTTCATACATCTAGATCTTACTCCTAAAACAGCCCTTACCTATTCGGTAAGGGCCGTTATACAAACTTATTTAACCAATCTGTTCGATAAGTGTTTCTTTTGCTTTTTTTAGTGCTGCATCAATTCCTGACGCATCCTTACCGCCGGCCTGAGCCATGTTTGGACGACCACCGCCGCCACCACCGATAAGTGAAGCAGATGCTTTTATGATGTTTCCAGCATGAGCACCCTTTGCAATAGCATCATCACATGCCATTACTACGAGACTAGCCTTTCCATCTTTTGATGCTGCAAGAACGATTACACCAGAACCAAGTTTCTCTTTAAGAGAATCACCGAGATTTCTAAGCTCACCCATCTCTGTATCTTCGATAGATGCTGAAAGGAACTTAATTCCGTTTACATCTTCTACTCTATCCATTACATCGCCGAGTGACTCATTAGCTGCTTTCTGCTTAAGTGATTCATTCTCAGACTTAAGTTCTTTGATTTCCTTATTGAGAGATTCAATCTTGTTTGAAATCTCATCTGGAGTAGTCTTAAGAAGTGAAGCTGCATTCATAAGCTTCTCTTCGATTTCGGCATAGTAAGCGAAGAGTGCTTTTGATGTAATAGCCTCAATACGACGAACACCTGCTGAAATACCGTTCTCAGAAATAATCTTGAACGCTTTGATATCTCCTGTGTTCTTTACATGTGTACCACCACAAAGCTCTGTAGAGAACTCTGCCATACGTACTACACGTACTGAATCGCCATACTTCTCACCAAAGAGAGCCATAGCACCGCTCTTCTTAGCTTCATCGAGTGACATGATATCTGTAACTACATCAACAGATGCTGAAATAGCTTCATTTACAAGTTCTTCTACCTTCTTAATCTCTTCCTTTGTCATAGCCTGGAAGTGAGTGAAGTCGAAACGAAGTCTTTCTTCTGTTACGTCAGAACCTGACTGCTGTACATGATCTCCGAGAACCTTTCTGAGAGCTCCCTGAAGAAGATGTGTAGCACTATGGTTAGAAGCGATGAGTGCTCTCTTCTCTGTATCTACAGAAAGAGTTACTACATCATCAACCTTAATCTGACCATTTGTCATGACACCTACATGACCAATCTTTCCGCCTGGAAGGTGAATAGTTGTCTCAACTTTGAACTCACCATCTTTAGACTTGATTACACCTGTATCACCATTCTGTCCACCCATTGTGCCATAGAATGGAGTCTTCTCAACGATGATAGTTCCCTTATCACCATCTGTAAGAACTGGTACGATATCTGTTTCTGTTGTAAGAACAGTAACTTTTGAATCAGCTGTAAGACTATCATATCCTACGAATTCAGATGTAATAGCTGGGTCGATTTCCTGATATACAGTAGCATCTGTACCCATATAGTTTGTCTCTTTACGAGCCGCACGAGCCTTTGTTCTCTGCTCTTCCATGCACTCTTCGAATTCCTTCTCATCATATGAGAAACCTTTCTCAGCAATGATTTCAGCTGTAAGGTCAACTGGGAATCCGTATGTATCGTAAAGCTTGAATGCATCTGCACCAGAAAGAACTGTCTTTCCTTCTGCTTTAAG
>DAISYI010000110.1:0-3067 GCA_036825385.1 Lachnospiraceae bacterium
AAAGATTACTTTAACAACCTCGTTTCTGCGCTTGAGAAGGAGTATAGCGAGCATACAATCTATCCTTCTCAGGAGAATGTGTTTAGCGCATTTCGTGTAACAGATTTATCTGATGTGAAGGTAGTTATTTTAGGTCAGGATCCATATCATGGTGAGAACCAGGCTCACGGAATGGCTTTTTCTGTACAGCCAGGAGTGAAAACTCCACCATCATTGCAGAATATGTATAAAGAATTAAATGCTGAGTTAAATTTACGTATTCCAAATAATGGATATCTGATGAAGTGGGCAGAACAGGGTGTATTTCTATTGAACACTGTTCTTACGGTTAGAGCTGATGCAGCTAATTCTCATAAAGGACTTGGTTGGGAAGAGTTTACTGATGAAGTTATTAGAATACTCGGTAGAGAAGATAGACCGATCGTGTTTATGCTTTGGGGTAAGCCTGCTCAGAAGAAGAAAAAGCTTCTTGGAGATAATTCTAAGCATCTTATTCTAGAGGCGGCGCATCCAAGCCCACTGTCTGCATACAGAGGCTTTTTCGGATGCAATTGTTTTATAGAAGCGAATGAGTTCTTAAAAAAGAATAATTTAGAAACTATTGACTGGCAGATAGATGACATTTGAAAAGTATCATGATATAATTAACTTGAAGTAAAAGCGCCATATGGCACTTTTGAATACGCTGCATCACCGTAATCAGGGATGATGACACTAGAGAAAGGAAGGGATTCATATGTCTGGTTTAAACATTCAGAACAATAGCTGGAATGGATGGACATCTTCATCTATTAGCACATTGTTCTCCGGATTTAATACAACTGGAGTAAATGGACTTTCATCTTTTGTGGGTGATTATGCTTCTATTAAGAATGGTTCTTATGGCAAGCTCATCAAATCTTATTATGCAAAAGTAGAAGAGAACCTTCCTAAGAAGAGCGATTTCAAGACTTCTACAAGTACAACTGATAAAAACAAAGTTCTCGATTCTTTGAAGGAAGCTAACCTTACAAAGGCTGAAAAGACTGCAGCGTCAGATGCAAAGGGTATTGTTAATGCCGTTGATAAACTTGCTGAAGGCAAGGCTACATCTGTATTCTCTAAATCTTATGTAAGAGGGGAGAACGGAAAGCAGGAATATGGCTATGACAAGGATAAGATCTATGATGCTGTAAAGAACTTTGCAGATTCTTACAATAAGACACTTGATGCGACGGATAAGCTTGACAACGATACTGTTGAACGAGCTGTTTCTTCTATGCTTAATTCTACACGTATGAACGCAAAGGCGCTTTCTGCTGTGGGAATCAGTGTCGGTACAGATGCTAAGATGACTATCGACAAGGATACATTTATGAAGGCTGACATGGATGATGTAAAGAAATTGTTTAATGGAACAGGTAGCTACGGAGCTGCTGTATCATCAAAGGCAGACTCTATCAGTGCAGCTGTTACAGGAAACAAGGGTTACACAAAGACAGGAAGCTATCAGTCTAACAGCACAACAGACTTATTCTCAGAATATATTTAAACGTAATCAAAGCCTCGGTATAAAACCCGAGGCTTTTGTTATGCTTAAATAAGCATAGTCTATATCGATGTACCAAGCGATATAGATGCCAAGAAATATTTATGTGCTATTTTAAGGAGGAAAAAATGGAAATCTCGACAATCAGGGAGCGACTTCAAGGCAACTCATATCCTGGACGAGGAATCATCACAGGTCTTTCGAAGGATGGTGAATCAGCTGTTTTTGCTTACTTCATTATGGGAAGAAGCGAGAATAGTAGAAATCGTGTATTTGAAAAGACCGAAGATGGAATCAAAACTAAGGCTTTTGATGAGGCAAAGCTTACAGATCCAAGTCTAATCATCTATTCACCTGTTCGAAAGGTGAATGATTACATTATCGTTACAAATGGAGATCAGACGGATACTATTTATGATGGACTTAAGGCTGGATTCTCGTTTGAGCAGTCTCTTAGAAAGAGAGAATTTGAACCAGATGGTCCGAACTTTACACCTAGAATTTCATCAGTTCTTTCTTTCGATGGAGGATATCAGTATCAGATGTCTATTTTAAAGAGTGATAATGGTAATCCTGATTGTTGTGCTAGATATACTTTTTATTATGATAATCCAATTTCAGGAGAAGGTAGATTTCTTCATACATATATGAAAGATGCAGATGTACTTCCTTCTTTTGAAGGTGAACCTGAGAGAGTTGTAATCGATAAGGATATTGATGGATTTACAAATGAGATTTGGGAGTCTCTAAACAATGAGAATAAGATTTCGCTTTACACTGTATATGTAAATCTTAATACTGGTGCTGAAGAGTACCGACTTATCAATAAGAATAACTAAAATTATTTCTAGAATTAAGAAAGGCAAAATAATGGACAAGTTAGAACTTAAAGTATGGTTGTAACCCAAATCAGGCACCAGCAGTCGTATATGTAGAGGAAGGTCAGCTTCCTATTAAGGTTTTGAACGGAAGACCTGGGTATATTAATTTGCTCGATGCGTTGAATGGATATCAGCTTGTTAAGGAACTTAAAGAAGCTACAGGACATGCAGCTGCTACATCATTTAAGCATGTTTCTCCTGCTGGAGCGGCTGTAGGTACACCTCTTACAGATATAGAGAAGAAGATTTACTGGGTTGATGATATGGATATTGAGTTTACTCCTCTTGCATCAGCTTATGCAAAGGCTAGAGGCGCAGATCGTATGTCTTCTTTTGGCGATTTCATCGCGCTTTCTGATGTGTGTGATGTTGCTACTGCGAAGATTATCAAAAGAGAGGTTTCTGATGGAGTTATCGCTCCTGGATATGAAGAGGAAGCACTTCAGATTTTGAAAGAGAAGAAGAAGGGTAATTACGCTGTTATCGAAATAGATCCAAACTATGTTCCTAAGGAAATGGAGCATAAGGAAGTATATGGAATTACTTTTGAACAGCATAGAAATGATATTAAGATTACGGAAGACTGTTTATCAAATATCATTACTGAGAACAAAGACCTTCCAGAAAATGCTAAAATCGATTTGTTAATTTCACTTAT
>DAISYI010000110.1:3077-4585 GCA_036825385.1 Lachnospiraceae bacterium
CAGTATGTTATGTGAAAAATGGTCAGGCAATTGGAATTGGGGCAGGACAGCAGTCTAGAATTCATTGTACAAGACTTGCAGGACAGAAGGCTGACAACTGGTATCTACGTCAGTGTCCGAAGGTACTTTCTCTTCCTTTTAGAGATGATGTTAGACGTGCAGATAGAGATAATGCAATTGATCTTTATATCGGAAATGAAAGTGAAGATTTGCTTCGAGATGGAGAATGGGAGCGACTCTTTACGGTTAAACCAGAAGAGTTTACAGAAAAAGAGAAGAAAGACTGGCTTGCTACAAATACTGGTGTAGCTCTTGGCTCAGATGCTTTCTTCCCGTTTGGAGACAATATTGAACGTGCTCATAAGAGCGGAGTTTCTTATGTTGTTGAACCAGGTGGATCTATTAGAGATGACCACGTTATTGATACAGCAAATAAATATAATATGACTATGTGCTTTAATGGCATTCGTCTATTCCATCATTAATATTTGATTGGATATTTAAAAGAATACTCGTTTGGAAATGGCTGCTTTAACTTATCTGTTAGGGCAGCTTTCCATATGTCGTCAGATAGTATTCTTCTTTTGAATTCTTCAAGGGCAGAACCTTTTAAATCAGCTAAGTCTTTTGCTGGATTAAGAATGACTGGTACTTTAGAAGACTTCTTAATTTCAGTTATAATTTTACTGGATTCTTTCCTAAACCCAAGGACTCTTATATAATTACATCTTTCATACTCAATACCGTCAGGATTAAGTGCGATGTTTAATAGCCTTCTGGCTATTGAATTATAAGTTTGGTTCTTAGTCTTGATATCGAGAATAAAGCTATCTATAGTGGTAAAATCATAAAGTTTATTCTTGATTCTGTTTTCTGTATCGTTCTCAGGTTCGTGTTTACTGAAGTAAGATATTAGAGAATAATGAATGATTGAATCAAAATCGCTTTGTTTCAGGAAACGACCTTCTGAGATTTCTTTAAGTACCTCTTCTCTAATTTGTTCAGGTATGAGCTCGGCTATGTCTTCTGTGTAATTATTTCTGATGTATTCTGCAGAAAGTGCGTGGGTAGAAGAGTGATAGCTCCCTTTTTCTCTTTTGATTGGATGGAATTCAATTTCTGAATTTGTTCTCACTAGAGCCTTTATATATTCTAATGATAGAATAGAGTTTGGCTCTTCTATTATTTTTGATTCTTCGTTTGAAATAATCCCTTCGCTTAATAGATATGTAGACATGGCTTTTGGATATGAAAGGCCCTGTGACATTAATTCTTTAAACTTGCTCTTTGCTTTGGTTGTTTCTAGACGGGTTGCGCGGGCGGTTTTTTCCAATAAGTCTTTTGAATCGAATTCAGATCCGAATACTATTGATGATATGATTCCGGATGCGTTCATTATATCTATAGAAGATTTAGCGAAACCTTCTGCAGAAGAGAGTACTCCTAAGAGCGGAAGTTCAATTACAGCGTCGTATCCACATTCGAGCGCGCACTTTGCTCTAAATTGT
>DAISYI010000111.1:0-1704 GCA_036825385.1 Lachnospiraceae bacterium
CCGACAGGTATTTATCTGTTCTATGCAGAAGGAAACTTACCAAGAAGTCTTATAATTGCTATCTTACCATTGCTTTTATATAACATCGTAAACTTCTTCGAGAAGAGAGAAGGAAAGTCAATTCTTGGTGTTACACTTTCTTTTGCTGCCATGGTTATGTGCCATGTGGGATATGCAGGAATGGTCGCACTGTCGATACTTCTGTATATAGTGTTCTATTTGATAGTGACTTTCTGTGCAGACAGAAAGAATTTGAAGGTGGTAGCAACCAGATCGTTTACTGTTATAGTAATGCTCCTAATCGGTATTCTTTTGACAGGAATCTGCCTGATTCCTGCAACTAGGGGAGGAATGGCTCAGAACAATCAGGCGACAGGTCAGGTTGCAAGACTTTTCTTCCAGTCTCTCGGAAAGACACTTAATCCATTTGAAAAATATAGAATCGGTTATGCTTATAATTATTTTGGATTAGCCTTTTTTTTAGTTTCTGTATTTGGCACTTTTGGATGCAGAAAGAAGCAGAAACCTGAATTTATGACAGCGACTACGATTGTAGTACTTACTTCTACGGCGTTTACTGATATCCTTTTGTCTATGCCTGGTGGTCAGTTTATGTGGATGCTAAGATTCCTGCCAATAGTGACAGTTTTAATCATGTTTGGACTTCTTAGATGGGATTCGCTAAAAAAGGGGATACTTGTATTTGTCGTATTAGCGCTGGTTATAGATTCGGTTCAGATGTTGAGGATATTTCGGAATACAGGTCACTACCAGAGACCGGAAGAGTATTTTGAAGAAACTGCTAGAGCACAGTTTCATGATAAAGCAAAGGACTTAATTGTAAACAGAGTGGCATTCTTAGGAACATCCAACTGTATTTATTACTATACTGGTATGAACGGGAAGAAGCAGGTTTATGGACAGGGCTGGGAAGCCGCTACAACAGCACATCAGATTACAGAAGTCGGAGAAGCTTATGACACAAGCGAATATTATTATATGTTTGACCGACTTATTGAGCTGGGCGCCGATACTGTAGTCTTGGATAAGAGTGCTCCAATTGAGGTGAAGCTTAAGACTAAGAAGTTAAGAAAAGCAGCCACTAAGAATGGCTATTCGATGATATCGGAGAACCAGAATTACATTCTGTATCATCTGGATAGGGCAACACGAGAATTTGGTGTAATATCAAAATTTGATGCGCTTGCAATCGGTAGCAGTGGTATTTATATGGCGAGAATGTTTCCTGATACGGAACTTGCTGAAGATAAATATCTAGATGATTTTTCCGTATCAGATTTAAAGAAGTATAGACGTGTATATCTCTTTAAGTTTAAATATCACAATGTGGACAAGGCGGAGAAACTAATAATGGAAGCTGGTAAGGCTGGTGTTGAGATATACATCATGGCTGATGGAATGCCAATAAATCCACATTCGCAGACAGAAAAATTTATGGGGGTTGAGTGTCAGAAAATCCAGTTCGAGAATGCATTCCCTATGATTCATACGAAAAATCATGGCGATTTCTTAACCAAACTATTCCCGGAGAATCTCGAGGACTGGAGAACAGTGTATATGAACGGATTAGATGACACCGAGGGATATATTAAGGTTATGGATAATAGACTTTCTGTTATCGGAACGAAATATAATAAAAATATTCATTTTGTAGGACTTAACCTTACATATTTCTATGCGCTT
>DAISYI010000111.1:1714-4541 GCA_036825385.1 Lachnospiraceae bacterium
ATGCGCTTACCAGAGATGGACATGTGGCTGACTTGCTTTCGAATATTATGTCTGTTTCAGAGGATGAGCTTCCTATAAGAAAGCTCGTACCTGTTGAGGTTAAATATGGAGCTCGTTCTATAACTGTTAAAACGGATTTTGATGATGTAAACACTACACTTAGCACACATGACTCATTCACTGGAGACTTTATAGTAAAGAATAATCTTATCCATGTAAATCGTGGTGAGACAGTGATTAGAATGCATTATCCTTATTTTAAGACTGGATTGTTTGTATCGCTTTTAGGTTTAGTTTTGCTTATTGTTACGTATAAGCAACCACTCTACAAAAGATATATGCAGAGCGTTTTGAATGAGGATACAAAGGAGATAATTCTAAAATAATTAAGAAATTTTTCAGAGGCTATGTATTTAAAGCTTTAGTGGACCGATATATAATACAGACAAGAATGAAATGCTATAACTATGTAGTTTTTTAAAGTTTATATTTGAACCAAGGAGGGTTTTAGTATGGCTATTAATGGAGTAAATGGAGTTGATAATCTTGCTTATCAGGCTCCGGTAACAACAAAAAAAGAAGAAACTAAAGCGAAGGTTACTGAAGAGAAGAAAGATACTTATGAGCAGGCAGCAGTATACGAGAAGACAGAGAATACTGAAGGCAAGGTTCAGAAGTATGACAAGGGTGATAGATCAGCTATCGTAAAGCAGCTTCAGGCTGACGCTGAGAAGATGAAGAATAACCTCATGGAAATCGTTAAGAAGACTATCGCAGGACAGGGAAATGCCTTTGCGATTGCTACTGAAGATGACATGTGGAAATTCCTCGCCAGTGGAAACTTTACTGTTGATGAAGCTACTAAAGCTCAGGCACAGGCCGATATCGCTGATGATGGATATTGGGGCGTAGAGCAGACTTCTGATAGAATCCTTGATTTCGCAAAAGCACTTGCGGGAGATGATCCTAAGCAGGCAGATAAGCTTTTGAATGCTTTCAAGAAAGGCTTCGAAGAAGCTACTTCGACCTGGGGAAAGAAACTTCCAGATATTTCACAGAAGACTTATGAAGCTGTTTTAAAGAAATTCGATGATTGGAAGAATGGAACTAAGACAGAAGAAACTCAGGCTCAGAATGCTCAGAATGCAGTGAATGATCCTACAAAGTTGAATTAATACTTGATTCATAACAGAATATAATTTAAAATCTGCCACAGGATTCAATGTGGCAGATTTTTTTTGATGGTTAGGAGCAATAAATTGAAGAAGTACAAGAATATCATTTTCGACATAGGTGATGTATTGCTTTCATATCGTTGGTTCGATATGATGACAAAGGATTATGGAATGGATCCTTTAGAGGCAAAAGAATTTGGCTATTGGGTTTTTGAAGACCCGCTGTGGTCTGAACTCGACCTGGGAAATTATTCTGTCGATGAAATCGTAAAGATGTTTATCGATAAGAAACCAGAATGGGAAAAAGAAATTACCTGGTTTATTGAAAATTGCGAGCTTATGAGTGTTCAGAGACCGGACGTCTACACACGAGTTCATAAACTTCGTGAACGTGGTTTTCATATTTATTTGCTTTCTAACTATAATGCTAGTATACTATGGAGGCATTCAAAAGGCGCTTCTTTCTATGCTGACATAGATGGTAGGATTGTATCAAGTGAAGTAAATGTAATTAAACCTGATGAGGCAATCTACAAGAAACTGTTTGATACATATAACCTAGTACCTGAAGAATCACTCTTTTTCGATGATAGAGAAGAGAATATCGAGGGCGCGAAAAAATGTGGTATGGACGGCTATATTGTAACAACAGAAGCAGATTTGATAGATAGACTAGATGAGATTATAACAGCTGGCCCGATGTAATACAGATATTTCTATTTGGAGGTATTAAAAAAGTGGACAAACTATTATATGACATCCGTAAAGATGGTGTTAAGAAGGCAAACAATGTTAAGTTTACGAATTATGACATTAAGATGCTTGCTGAGACACTTGGAACAATGAAAGCAATGGCTGAGATTTGCCAGAGTGAAGATGATATTCTTGCTCTTATGCAGGTTTCAGATAATGTAAGCATTGAAGGCTACCCAGAACTTCAGGAGTTCATTGGGGCAATCGTAGATTATATGACTACAAACATGCCTCAGGATCTTCTTCTTGAGACACTTACAGCTTCATATTGGAACAGAAACCCACAGGGAACAGAAGCACTTGCGTTCTTTATTGTAATTAGATCTATGCTTCTTATTATGGATTCAATTGATCCGGTATTCTTTGAAGTTCTTATGGACGACTACATTCCATACAGCATCAAAGATATTGTTGTACAGCAGGGTGAGCTCGTTTCAAAGAAGATGATTGCTGCTAGAAAGATGTTTCTTAAGGCGCATGATGCAGTAGAAGAAGACAGTCTTTATGACGTAGCATATGACGAAGAGACAAAGATTAGAAACGCGGTATTTAACAGATAATGAGTGACGAGATGAAAGAACCGATTGTACTGGATATTTCTGGTAGAATCAGAATGGAATCTGAGGAGATGAACCAGATTCCAGCGAGCGGAATATACATAAATACAGAGGACGAAAGTAGAAAGTCACATGTGAAAGATGCGATTACTGATGAGCTTTTTCCAGAAGTAATCCATTTCGAAGTGATTCGTGATATCGAGGACAGAAGTGCATATGATAACTTCAAGGAAATCGTATCACGTATGACTTATATCGCAGAGAACGATGTCGATGATGATTTCGAAGTATATGATGAGATTATGAGTATCGACGGAAAAAGCTTAACGCTTCACATTTCTG
>DAISYI010000112.1:0-3802 GCA_036825385.1 Lachnospiraceae bacterium
CAATAAATGTAATATAGTCATTTACAATACTATCCAGTACAACTTCTCCAGCTGTATGAAATCCCTGATTAAATATAAGCATCAAAAAAACAAGTACGGACCAAAAAAGACACACGTACCCCTGATTCTTCTCCCAAAACCTTGCATTGAATATAGGAAACAATGCGACCGAAAGTAGAAGTCCTACAAACGGTATACTAAGCCATGCCGGAATAGCCATAACCTTAAGCCCTTAATTTGATTCCTCTACTACAAAGGAATCATTCCTTTCTTGTGATGTATAAATATAAAGTATTATCGATACAACAAATGTAACGAACTCTGCTGCCGGAAATGAAAGCCATACGCCATTCATTCCGAAAAGTGTTCCAAGCAGTACTGCAAATAATCCGATTAGTATTATACCCCTAAGCATAGAAATAACAAATGCCTGCTTCGGTTTAACCATAGCGCTGAAATATCCAGAGAATATCGCATTTAGTCCAGCAAAGAAGAAACCTACGAAATAGATAATAAGTCCATCCCTGGCGTAACCATACAAAACCTCAGAATTCTCTTTATTAAATAACGCTACTATACCATCCGCCCATATCACTACTATCGCATACATGATAAGTGCCAGTATAAGCACACATACGATTCCAAGCTTAAGTAAATACTTGCAATCCTGCATCTTCCTCTCGCCATATTTATGACTGATTAGAGGCTGATTTCCACTTGAAACTCCATTACAAATTGCTACACCAACGATAGCCAAATTTGCAATAATTCCATAAGCAGCAACACCTATATTACCACTTATTGATAAAATCATATAGTTAAAAATTGTAATTGTTATTCCCGATGCAAATTCACCTATGAAAGAAGCTACCCCTATCCTGCATGAATTAAACGCACGTAAGATAGAAGGCTTTTTCCAGAGGAACCTAATATTATTCTTCTCGCTCCTAAAGTGAATCATACATATACCCATTTCAACGAACGGGGAAAAAGCTGTCGCAAGCGCAGCGCCAAACATACCCATATGTAGCGGAAAGACGAAGATATAATCGAATACTATGTTAAATAGACTTCCTGCTATAGTCGAAATCATTGCAAGTGTAGGCTCACCGTCATTTCGAACAAAAGCGTTCACTGTGTAATTCACTACTAGAGTCGGGCCAAAGAACATAAAGGTTCTAATATATGGTATACCCTTTGTAACCATCTCTCCTCTTCCACCCATAAGCCTAAGAATCTCTGCAGGTGCGAAGAAACCAAGTAACATAACTATAATCCCAAATACAGTCGCGAAGAAGACTGCATTGTAGAAGTAATTGTCTTTTCTCTTATCGCCTTCTGCTTTTGCTACTGCAAACTCAATTGCTGAACCTGCTGCTATCATGCTTCCTATAGCCGCTATGAAATTAAAAATCGGGAGGCATAGATTAAGAATCGTAATCCCTTCGTTTCCGATTCCATTTGCAATAAAAAAAGTATCTACGAGAACATAGCAGGATAAACCTACCATGGCGAAGATATTTTGGGAGACGTATCTCCCAAAACTCTTTCTCATAGATACTTTGTCATCATATGTAATTTTTGTATTAGCAAAAGATGTCATTTAAGTAATCCTTTATATACTTTATTTAGAGACATCCTTATTAAAATACTTCTTTGAGATTTCTGCAAGTGTTCCATCAGATTTCATTTCTGAAAGAGCCTTATTGATTGCTTTTCTAAGAGACTTTGTGCTCTCGCCCTTCTTCATTGGGATAGCTACATTTGATGCATCCTTCGTAGTAGCAACTACCTTAATAGGTGCATCCGGCTTCGTCTGAAGATATGTAGCGATTGAATCCTCTGAATTAAGTGTCGCATCAGCTCTACCATCGATTACGTTCTGAATAGTTTCATCAAGAGTAGAAACTCCTGTTGCTGTCGCGCCATATTTCTCGGCAAGTGTCATATATGTTGAACCAATTGAGTTAACTGTCTTCTTACCCTTAAGGTCTTCAAACTTCTTAATCTCAGTGTTATCATCCTTTACAACGAGAGCTGTATGGATGTGAGCGTATGCATCAGAGAAATCATATTTCTGCTGACGTTCCTCAGTTACATCTACACCGTTTATAACGAGATCATATCTTCCATCATCGAGCCCTGCAAAGAGTGATTCCCATGGTGCTTCTACAATCTTTACCTTAACGCCAAGCTTCTTTCCAATCGCACGAGCCACATCCGCATCATATCCGATGAGCTTGTCTGAATCTGCTTCATGATATGACCATGGCTGCCAGTTTCCTTCGAGACCAATTGTAATTGTACCCTTGTCTTTAATAGCATCAAGTGCATCCTTATCCGCCGACTTTCCACACGCTGAAAAAGCTGTTAAGCTAAGTGCGAATACTGATATTAGTGCCGCTAATCTCTTCTTAATCATTTTGTACCTCCATATAATCATTTTCCTTTATTCTGTAATAGGGCTTCTAAATTATTCTTTAGAAATCACCTGTAAGAATTCTCTTGTTCTTTCTTCTTTAGGGTTCTCGAAAAATTCTTTTGAAGCATTCTCTTCTACAATCTTTCCATTCTCCATAAAGATAATTCTATTTGCTGCATTCTTCGCAAATGTAAGTTCATGTGTAACTACAAGCATCGTCATACCATCATTTGCAAGATCTCTCATAACTGAAAGGACTTCTCCTGTAAGTTCAGGATCAAGTGCCGATGTGGGTTCATCAAAATAAATAATCTCTGGATCTGTAGCAAGTGCTCTCGCAATCGCTACTCTCTGCTGCTGTCCGCCCGAAAGCTGATTTGGATAAAAGTCTGCTTTGTCAGCTAACCCTACTTTCTCAAGAAGTTTCATTCCTTTATCTGTCGCTTCTTTTTTATCCATCTTTCTCGCAACTATAAGTCCCTCTGTAACATTCTCTATTGCTGTCTTATTGAGGAAGAGATTATAGTTCTGGAAGACAAAGGCTGTGTTTCGTCTTATCTCAGAGATAGTCTTCTTATCAAGTTTAGAGAGTTTATGCTTTTTCCCATCAAACTCAATTTCCCCTGCATCTGCTGTCTCTAAGAAGTTAATGCAGCGGAGAAGTGTAGTCTTTCCGCCTCCTGATGGGCCGAGAATAGCGACTACATCACCTTTATTTACTTCAATATCGATACCGTCGAGAACAGTGTTTTTACCGAAGCTTTTTCGTATGTCCGTAACTTTAAGAATCGCCATCTCTTACCTCTTTCCATATGTAGACAACTTCTTCTCTCCGTATCTCTCGAGATATGAAAGAAGTGTTGAGAATATCAGATAAATCACACCGACTTCAATGTATAGCGCAAGCGGTTCGTAGTAGACCGCAACTATTCTCTGTGTTCTCATAAACATCTCTGTAACTGTGATGTTCGCAGCGAGGGATGTGTCCTTTACCATAGAAATCAGTTCGTTTCCGAGTGCTGGAAATGCTGTTCTAAATGCCTGTGGGAGAACGATTTTTCTCATAATCTGCCACCAGCTCATTCCTACGCAAAAGCCTGCTTCAATCTGTCCATGTGGAACGGCTTCAAGCGTTCCTCGGAGTGTCTCTGCCGCATACGCGCCTTCGTTTATAGCAAATACAAGAACTGCACATGGGAATGGTTCAATCAGAATTCCTACGCTTGGTAGTCCGTAGAACACAACGAAGAGCTGCACGAGAAGCGGTGTTCCTCGTATAACCCATATATAGAATCTGGCTATTTGTTTTAGAATGGGAACTTCTGCGAAGCATATAAGTGCTGTAACTACTGCTATTATAAGTCCAAGCGAAAAAGCCAG
>DAISYI010000112.1:3821-4468 GCA_036825385.1 Lachnospiraceae bacterium
CCCTGGTAATAGTATCTTTGGAAATGACTGTATAAGAATATCAAGTAATCTAGATTCCATTTCTTCCCTTTCAAATTAATTCATACTAATCTACTAGACTATAACTTTAAAATTATGTTTTGTCAAATATATTTTTTATAAAATCCCAAGCTTTTGCATTTTTATATGCTAATTGTAATACATATGCTTTTTCCTATAAATAAAAAAAGAGGCAATCTCGTAAATGAGATTGCCTCTAAATGATTTACATATTATGCAAGATTCAGTTTCTTCTTCATAATCAAATCTGATAATCCGAAGTATACTGCGATAAACGCTACATACATAATAATTGAACCAATTACAAGTGGAGTTGAAACTCCTACAATGTCCTCAGACAATGTTGTCATGTAGATTGATGTAGATTTAAGCTGTGTGAATGTAAGAACTCGAGTAATGATTGATTCAACAGCTGTAAGACCAATCCATGAAAGGAAACTGAAGAAAATCTTGTGATCATTTGCCATATGTCCGATGAGCATAGCTGTGAAGATTTTCAGGCACTTTCCAATAATCTGAATGAGCATAAGAAGAATAAATAACCAGAAGAGAACCCAACCTTCTGCTGTGATGTGTTTCATTACTTCATTCCAGAGATCTCCTACCTG
>DAISYI010000113.1:0-692 GCA_036825385.1 Lachnospiraceae bacterium
CATAAACAAAGTTAGAAGCTTCTGGACTATCTTCTTAGTACTTCTACTACCGGCTATTCTCACCAGTTCTTCAAAGCTATATCCTTTATCCAAAATACATTCCTGATAACTATCAAAAATGTCACCTATGAAATTTATAATCTCCTTACGCTTTTCAGAAATCTCTTCCTTACATGGAACTACGCCTTCAGGCGTAGTCATGTAGGAGATGGTCATTCCATAAGGAGCTGTAAAAACGCCTTCGAATAGGCAATTACTGAAATTCGTCTTTTTCTCTAAATCTTTCCTCGGGCTGATGCATGATACTCTTCTTCGCATACTCCCTGAGGAAGTTCATACAAACCAAAGTAATATCCATGTAATGCATTGTACTTCCAAAGTTCTTTAGAAAGTTTGCCCAGTGACAGCTGCATCGAACCTACCCATCCGCTATCTACAATAGCTGTAGGTCTCTTCGCGAAATCATTCTGTTTCAAATACTCGAGAAGTTTCGGATATTCTTCTAATGATTTCTGATTTAAGTCTGTAATGAAATCAGCATCATGTTTCAGATACTCTTTTACATCATTTAATCTATCTCTTGGTATCTGTTTATCTATTGATATACCTAAATAATTTGAAATCTTAGTTGCATATTTATTCTTAAGTTTTTCACTCAAGCCCGTTCGATTCATCACTTTCTTAGGAGTAAC
>DAISYI010000113.1:702-1557 GCA_036825385.1 Lachnospiraceae bacterium
GCTTTATCTATATCTTTATGAAACAGAGGAATTCTAAGTGAAAATCTAGAAACATATAGATATTTACACTTGATAGGTAAATTATATTTCTCTACATATTTACAAGCTGTAAGATACATGAAATACGCATCACGAGCCAGGAAACACAATTCTTCTATTCCTATTTCCATAGCTTTGTGAATTGTGTCAATCACGAAAGCATTCAACGTAGGAGCAAAAACTGCTGATACTGTGAGTTTCATGACATCTTTCTTAAGATCAGATTTCGCAGGTTCCTCTAGTTTGTCATACGTAGTCTTAAATGCTTCGAGAAGTGGTGTCTCTACTGACAGAATCTTTGCATATTCAGTTTTTCTATCAGTTTTTACTCTCCCTAGTTCTCTTCCTCTTTATCTTCATCTTTATGTGATTCGGCACCATCCAAACTGCTATAGGTTTTATAACATACTTCATATTTTGTACCGGATCTATTCCCATTCTTTTAAAACCGTTCCATCTTATCGAAACTTCCTGAATCTGATACTTCAGGGCGCGTCTTTTATAACCATCCAGAGTCTCTCGGTATTTTAAAAGAATATCCTGAATGTTATATCCTCTATGTCCTTCAGAGTATAGTCGCATGAGAAGTTCATAATCTTCTCCTCGTCTTGGCTTACTGTCTTCGCCATATGGTTTCTTAGTATTTAAGACTTCTCTTCTAAACATCAGAGATGGATGCGCATATGGTTGATATTTCAGGAAATCTCTTTCACATGGTTTTTCCGGAAAAAACCTCTTCCCAAACACTTGATTACTATTATCAATAAGGCTTATATTCGAGCCCACGAAATCGTATTCTGGGTGTTCCTCTAGAAA
>DAISYI010000113.1:1567-3477 GCA_036825385.1 Lachnospiraceae bacterium
CCATTCTGGCTATATATCGCCCCCTGCAAAGACCAATCGAATAATTAAGCCCATAGGCCAACGAATGATGATCTTCGCTCCTTATAAAACGGATCCTATCATCTCTATTAGAGATAGTATTAAGTGTGTCTACGTAATTGATATCCGAACCATCATCATAAAGAAGTAATTCGAAATCACTGAATGTCTGATTCAAAATAGAATCAACAGCCATCAATAATTCATCTATATTTGGATTATACACAGATAGAATCACACTTATCTCCGGCATTCAGATACACCTCTCTCATCTTCTCCCTAGTTTCTTCTAGTACAAATCCAGAAACTGAGTTTCTAATCTTTGATCTAGTTTCATCTGCTGACCAAATACCCCTGTTAACAAATATATTGATAATCGCTTCTTCATATGAAGAAGACGTATTATCTCTTACAAAAATCCCGTTCTGTCCGTCATGTAAGTATTCTTTTGATCCACGATTGTATGAGGCTATCACTGGTATTCCCATTGAAAGAGCCTCAAGTGCTGCCATCCCTAATCCTTCACGAATTGAAGGAAAGATAAGCACATCGCATGCTTCAATATAATCTCTTACATCTTCTTTATAACCTTCAAAGAAGACATACTTATTGAGATTATTCTTAGAAACAAATTTCTTCATCTTGTCAGTATCTCGACCATTCCCTAGAAGAACATATCGAATCTGACATTTATCTAGAACACCAGATTGTTTCATTTGATTTAAAGCTTCTAAAACAATCTGCTGGTTCTTGTTTTTCCTAAGTTCACCGATACTTAGAAGAATAAAATCCTCATTTTGAAATCCAAGTTTTTTCCGAGCTTCTAAACTACCCTTCTGACTCGTCAGATGCAATCTATCACTATCGATTCCTACACCTGGTATCTGGTAAACATTATCTGCTTTCATCTTACAAGCAGCTTCATAATCTTCTTTATTAATTGTGACAATCGCATCTGTAAATCTACTCAAATAGTTTTCAACACTTGAGTAAATAGTATTATGAAACTTGCTCGCGCCCTTATAAAAATGAAAGCCGTGCGCAGTATATATCACATACGCACCAGTCCCTTTACATGCCAATCTAGTGAGATAAGCGGCAATCGGCGTATGGCAATGAATCAATTCATAGCCTTCTCGCCTTATGAGTTTCTTCAGTTTCAAAAGGGCGATACTGTTTGTTACAATTCTAAACGGCGATTGACTAAACCCTACATCATGAAATGAAACCCCTAGTCTATCTACAGTATGTTCAGATTCGTAAACAGCATTCCCTTTATTCGCTGCAAAATGTACTTCGTATCCATATTCTTGTAATATTCTTACATCCTGAGTTTCGAATTTCTCTAGAAATCCATAAACAGATGATACGATTAAAGCTTTTTTCATTTAGATACCCCACTATTTGTCTAAATGAATCTTCTCTCCCGAAAGAACCTTCTGAATCAGTTCCTTCGCTGCGTTTACGTCACTTACATTAGGATTCATGACATAAACCTGCTTGCTCATAGAGAATACATTCTCTTTTGAACCAGTGCCAGAAACACTAAACTTCTGGATATCCCACTTAATATTATTCTCAAGCTGATATGAAACCCAGTTCGAAATCTCGGATGATGACATATCTGTCGCGAACGTTCCTTCACACTCTTTCATTATCTTTCGATAATTCTTTACAAGAGCTTTTGAACATAATTTGTCTATGCATGACTGAATTACGTTCATCTGATTTGAACCTCTCTGTCTGTCGCCACTTGCGAAAGCATGTCTTTCTCTCGCAAAGGCCAAAGCCTCGAGACCATTAAGTTTGTTCTCACCGACTTTATAGTGTTTAATCGGATCAACAGTAAAATCATAATCTGACCACACTGTTATCCCGCCTAAAGCATTAAT
>DAISYI010000113.1:3487-4111 GCA_036825385.1 Lachnospiraceae bacterium
CTTGTCACCTTCGCCTTTTGACACAGAAAGCGGCACATAATAATCTCTCGGAGTATTAACGAGAAGAATTTGTTTAGTCTGCGGATTAACGATAGCAAGAATATTTACGTCCGATCTACTTGCCACGGAAACATGTCCCCATGTGTCCATTCCGCTGATGTAGAGAACGAAAGGTTTATCCATCTTTACCGTTCTCTTCTCTATTGCAACTTTCTCAGTTACTTTTATTTTTTCAATAAGGCGAACTTTCTTTACGTTCTTCTCATATCCTTCTAGTTCTTTGATTGAATCCATCATCGCTTTATTCATTAGAATAACTTGTGACTTCTCTTTCAAAAGGCCATTGAGAAGATTTATTGAACCCTCATATTTATCTGTTTTAGTTTTCTGATTTGTGAGTTTATTGTAGAGCTTAACTGCTTTTTCAGTTGTTACTGTGTCTACTGCAGAATCAATTCCGAGTCTTTCGCCTTTTAAATCTTTTGCAGTTTTGAATCGAGATTCCTTCATGACGTAAACGCCATATACTGTAGTCTCTTTTGAAGTATTAGAAATTTTGGCAAGTGTATTTCGACCAATAAAAATATAATAATCGCCTACCGAAATAATAAGAATTGAAATAAT
>DAISYI010000114.1:0-148 GCA_036825385.1 Lachnospiraceae bacterium
CTTAATTGATTCTTTGGAATCTTTCAAGGTTGTTTCACTGTTCAGTTATCAATGTGCTTTGTTTTTATTTCTTAAGCGCTGTCCTCAGCGCAGGTAATATACTACCACCTGAAACCCACTCCGTCAACCATAAATTCAATATTTTTTT
>DAISYI010000114.1:287-3358 GCA_036825385.1 Lachnospiraceae bacterium
CTGGAACGATGATACGTGTAAACCCAAGTTTCTTTGCTTCTCTTACTCTCTGATCAGCCATTGATACAGCTCGTACTTCTCCACCGAGTCCAACCTCTCCGAAAGCAACTGTATCATTTGTGATTGTTATATCTTTATATGAAGAAACAATAGCGAGACACACTGCGAGATCCACTGCAGGTTCTGTCACTTTTATTCCGCCTGCAATATTCACGTAAGCGTCGAAATCTCCCAGGCGAAGGCCTAATCTTTTTTCCAATACGGCCATAAGTAAGTTAACACGGTTGTAGTCGAGTCCTGTTGCAGTACGTCGTGGCATGCCGAAATTCGAACGCGTTACGAGGGCCTGAACTTCCATAAGGATAGGACGTGTTCCTTCCATCTGACATGCAACGATTGAACCAGTTGAATCAGATGCGCGACCTTCGAGCATGAATTCGGATGGGTTCTTCACTTCATTTAGTCCGGATGAAACCATCTGAAAAACTCCGATTTCATCAGTTGAACCGAATCGGTTTTTCACGCCGCGAAGTATTCTATAGGAAGCATGTCTATCACCTTCGAAATAGAGAACTGTGTCTACCATATGCTCGAGTACACGAGGGCCTGCAACTACACCTTCCTTTGTTACGTGTCCTACGACGAATATAGTTATATTTAAGCCTTTAGCGAGCTGCATGAGTACACCTGTAGACTCTCTTACCTGTCCTACAGATCCTGGTGCGCTGTTTACGGCTTCGTTGTACATAGTCTGGATAGAATCGATGATTACGATTTCAGGTTTCGTACGACGGATTACGCCATCGATGATAGCTAGATTAGTTTCACAGAGAAAAGCGACATCATCAGTAAACTCTCCCATTCTGTCTGCGCGGAGCTTAATCTGCTGGAGAGATTCCTCGCCTGAGATATAAAGCACCTTGTGGTGAGCTGCAGCGAGTGCTCGAGATGTCTGAAGGAGAAGCGTGGACTTACCGATACCAGGATCTCCTCCGACCAGAATAAGAGAGCCTCGAACGATACCACCTCCGAGAACTCTATCGAACTCTTCCTGAGATGTTGAGATTCGCTCCTCTTTTACAGAAACGATTTCAGAAAGAGTGTGTGTTTCTACATTTTTGATTTCTTTTTCTGTCTTCTTCGAGAGGGATGTGTCTATGATTTCCTCTGAAAAAGTGCCCCACGCATTACACGCAGGGCACTGTCCCAACCATTTTGAAGATTCATATCCGCATTCGCTGCAGAAGAAGACTGTTGTCTTCTTTGATTTAGCCATTATTTCTTAACGATTTCTACCTTTATAGGATCTTCTGTTTCAATTGTTACAGCAAGAGTAAGCTTGCCTGAAAGGTTTGTCTTCAAAACTCCATAATCGTTTCCATTAAGGGAAACACTATATTCAGTTCCTGCTTCAAGTCCAAGTGTGATTTCTGCATCTTTGAAACTTGAAACATCAAATGTTACTTTCTCATCTGTGATAGAAAGATGAGAAACTGCTGTTCCTGGTACTGATTCGTACATGAACGTATCATTTTTCTCTAAACGAGTAATATCTTTGAACGTCTTAATCTTAAAGAGATTTCCGTCATGTGAGAAACCATCTTTCTTAGTCTTCTCTGCAAGTGTGTAATCTCCGAAACTGATAGTTCCATCTGTCTCTTTCTGAATCAAGTCTTTGATAACAGCCATTCTAACTTCCTCCATAAATACATAAAACAAATAACTTATATGAAAAAATCTTTACGATTTCTTCGCTGAAACCTTGAAGTCAAATTTCTTATCCTTCACTGATACGCTAACCAAATCACCTTTTTTAATCTTGCCGTAGAGAATCTGGTCAGAAAGTTCATCTTCGATTTCTGTCTGAATAACTCTACGAAGTGGTCTAGCTCCATACTTTGGATCATAACCCATATCGACAATCTTTTCATAAGCTTCTTTCTTGAAAGTAAGCTTCACGCCGAAAGTCTCTTTGATTCGATTCTGAAGATTCTTAGTAAGAAGCTTCACAATCTGTGAAAGGTCTTTCTTGTTCAGAGGTCTGAATACGATAGTTTCATCGATTCGGTTCAAGAACTCAGGTCTAAATGTTCTCTTAATTTCATCCATTACGCCATTCTTCATAGCATCGTAATTTGCTTTCTCAGAATTGTCAGATGAAAATCCCATCGTCTTAGGTTCGATGATAGACTGAGCTCCAGCATTTGAAGTCATTATAATAATAGTGTTCTTAAAGTCAATCTTTCTTCCCTGTGAATCTGTGATGTGACCATCATCGAGAACCTGTAGAAGAATATTGAATACATCTGGATGCGCCTTCTCAATCTCATCAAAGAGAACTACTGAATATGGATGACGACGAATCTTCTCAGCGAGCTGACCGCCCTCTTCATATCCTACATATCCAGGCGCTGAACCAATCATCTTAGAAACACTATATTTCTCCATGTATTCTGACATATCTACACGGATGAGAGCACTCTCGTTACCGAAGATAGCTTCTGCAAGTGCCTTTGTAATTTCTGTCTTACCTACACCAGTTGGTCCGAGGAACAGGAATGAACCAATAGGTCTTCCTGGAGCTTTAAGTCCTACACGACCACGACGAACTGCTTTTGCAACAGCCGTAACTGCTTCTTCCTGTCCGATAACTCTCTTATGAAGAGTCTTCTCGAGGCTCATAAGTCTATTGGACTCTGACTGTGTAAGTCTAGTTACAGGAATCTTCGTCCATTCTGCAACTACTTCTGCAATATTCTCAGCTTTAAGAGTCTCCTTCGAACTTGGTTTACGATTGAAGTATCTCTTCTCGAGTCTCTTAAGCTCTTCTCTCTCTTTAAGGATCTCCTGACGATATGCTGCAGCGCCTTTAATATCACCACGAATAATCATATCTTCAAGAGTTCTATCTGCCACCTTCGTACTCTCTCTGAGTTCAAGAAGTCTAGCAGGAAGTTTTGAGTTCTTCAGACGAAGTCTCGATGCTGATTCATCCATGAGATCTATCGCCTTGTCTGGAAGGAATCTATCGGCAACATAACGTGATGAAAGATCTACCGATGCCTCAATAG
>DAISYI010000115.1:0-3282 GCA_036825385.1 Lachnospiraceae bacterium
ATGTCCACGGTTCACAGGTAACAAAAGAAATGGCAGAAGACGCCATTAGATTCTTTGAGGAAAAAGCAAATTCAGTTTCATCTCCTAGAGATAAGGTTTACTACAACACAGCCGCAGCCTCAATTAAAAAATGTCTTTTAGATGACAAGATATAATGCTATACTAAATGAGTGGATTAACTACCCCCTAAAGGCTAATCCATTTAATTGCAATTACACGATAAAACCCACGATTCTCATCGTGGGTTTTACCATTTCTCATATGAAGTTTTCATATATACCTTTCCCTATATCTAAACTATTCCCTATGAATAGTTCCTAACACATTCGTGAGAAACACGTCCCCTAAAATACGTTTTCCTCATCCATATGCTTCGCAGGTTCTGTGATTCCTAACCCTATGATGCAAAGCATTAAAACCAAACCTAAACCTAGTGTCATATCATCACCTCAAAATCAAAGTTATAGCATTCTCATAACATGGTAATTATGATTAACATCAATGTGCATATCCTCTACAAATGGTAATGGCATATCATTCTTCTCATAAGGATTATCCGCCTTCTTACCATATAGATTTGCAGCACATGCTTCCCATCTGTCACTCAAATCACCATAAGGTACAGCCAGAAAGCCCGCCATGAATTTTTTCAATGTTTTACTGTTCTTCATTGGCACTGCTCCTCTCCTTATCATAAAACAATTTGCTCCGAACTAATTCTTTATCGTGTGACCATTATAAGAAACGGACTGCAACAAAAGTGTGACACTTTCGCTACAGTCCGCTACATTTTATAATCCTTTTATTTTATTCTTGGAAAAAGCCTTAAAAATCAACCCTTCCAGCATTTCTAACATAATTCTAAAACCATAATTCCACTTGATTTCTGCCGACAATCTGAGAAAAATCGCCATTCTCTACTCTCTCATAAGCATCGCACAAGTCTCTTCTGCCCAACCATATTGATTCATATACTCCCCATGGAAATACTCCTTCGGCAGCCTCCCCGCCTCGTATTCATATAGATCACAATAAATATGTGTAGTATCAATACTATATACACCATGATTATTCATGAATATATCCTTCGCATCACAAAGCGCAAACGACCTTCTTATATCACTAGCAAGGGTTCTAATATAAGACTTCTTCGCCTCCGTGTCTTCTTCCTCTCCCCAAATAATAGAACGAAGCTCGTCTGCAGAAACACTCGCGCCATGCTTATCAATTAGATAGGCAATAAACTCCTTACAATGTCTCCGTTTAAACAGGAGCGGCTTTCCCTCATAAAAAACTTCGAAATTCCCAAAACAATGAAATTCGAGTTTAGGCTTAACTTTACCATCGCCAGAAACTGGCTTTCTAAGCATTTTAAGAGCTTCTTCAAAATCCTCCTTTTTCGCAGGCTTTAAAAGAAACGCACTCGCCTTCGTTCTCCAAGCATCAATCCCATATTTCTGATATCCCGTGACAAATACAATATTCGAATCAGGTGAGATTTCCTCGATTTTTCGACTGAGATCAAGCCCGCTCATTTCAGGCATATCGACATCCAGAAAAACAACATAAGGATGCACCTGACCTACTATATCAAGTGCATCCTTATAATTATCCACAGTATGAATATGGCTATCCTCGCCTACGACAGCCTGCAAAGTTCTCGCCTCATCGCGAAGTATTAAATTTTCGTCGTCCACAATCAAATAGTCCATAACACCACACTTAATTTTCCCGTCGATATTTATCTACTGAAACCTTCGGTATTTCAATTACAATCTTCGTTCCCTGGCCGAGCTCACTCTGAATTAGCATCCGGCCATCGAGCATCTCCTTAATTCTAGCCCTTGTGCTAGCCGTTCCAATATGATGCTTACCATCATTCTTCACAATCGTATCGAAACCTATTCCATCATCCTCGATCAGAACATAAAAATTCTCTTCATCCTGTTTCGTGGAAAAAACTAGAGTACCCACAGTATTTTTCGACCGAAGTCCGTGTCGAACCGCATTCTCTACAAGCGTCTGAATCGAAAGTGGCGGAATCAAAAAATCCTCCGTTTCAATCTCTTCGACAATTTTAATCTTGTCGCCGAAGCGCTGCTTCTCCATATATAGGTAATCATCCACCAGCTTTCTCTCTACCGAGAACGGAACCAACTTCGTTCCATCTGTTATAGAAAGACTTCCTCTCAGATAACTCGAGAAATGGTCGATTGTCTCAACGGCAACATCCGGATTCTCAATTACTAGTGCACGAATAGTCGCAAGCGAATTATATACGAAGTGAGGCTGCATCTGACCTAGCAGAAGATTCATTTTGCTCTCAAACGCCTCATGCATCTTTCTCTCTTTTTCAAGACGCTGTCTTTCAGTTTCAGCTCGCTGTTTTTCAACTTCAGCAGATTTGCGCTCACTCTCAGCTCGTTCGGCTGCAAGCTCAACTTCAATACGAGTTTTTTCCTCAAGTTCCTCTACCTCATTCGAGATATACATCGACATAATCGCCAGAGTTGTACCGATATTAATAAACGAAAGCTCTTCGTAAAAAATCTGAACTATAAGGCCGATAAGCGGAAGGTAAACATACGAAAGCATCGCCCTACGTTCCTTTACACGAAGTGATTTACGCCTTGATCCAACTGCAAACAATCCAATTCCAATTACAATTGCATAAATTGCCACAAATAAAATCCATCCCGGTTTACGATGATAGTTATTATACAAATCAATTTCATATATAACATTTGCCTGCTGCGACAGGATTATCATAATGATTCCAATCAGACAAATCACATGAACCAGATTTATCTTGAAGCGGTTTTTTACCAGCCCGCGCTCAACAAGAATCTGATAAATATACTCTCCAACAAACGCCAGCAAAACAAATCCAAACACATACGAAAGTGTAAATCCAATAGATGTAAGGAATCTCGCCACTTCAGAATCAAAGCCTTCGAATCCGTGTGCAATTGCATCCGATATGAGAACTACGACATTCATTCCGAGAACTAGCCCCAGAACCTTCCCTGAACGTTTCGTAGATCTAAACATTGTTATAAGCATTATTACGAGACAGAATACTGCCCCCCATATTTCAAGTGAAACTTCTGCAAGAATTATCAAGCCATCATCTCCTGTCTTTGGTGAATTAAGATAACGTTTAGTCCATTTTGTTTTCGCTGTCTCATTCAGATTGTTAACTTTAGAATTATTATTTACAGCACCACCAGTTCCTCCAGTATTCACTGTACCAGAGTCTACATCCTCATCCTTCAGATAAGT